>CAKZMA010000739.1 GCA_937127375.1 uncultured Coleofasciculus sp.
GGATTGAGACTAGGTTGATTGCCCCAGTTTTGGGTAAGCTTGTCCAACAGTTGATCTTGCTGCTGGCGAAATTCCCAGACGTTATTACCACCATTAATAATCGCAAACCAAACCCGATCGCGCTCTCGCGTAGGCATTACCCCAGCCAAAGCACTCACTTGGCGTAGGGTTCCGGTTTTCATTGCGGTTCCCTCTGGCAGATTGCGAGCATAGATTGTCCCGTTTTTATCCCGCCCAGCTAGGGGGAATACATCAATTACACCTAAGTTATGGGGTGTTAATAATTTTTCCAGGGCGATTAGCATAGCTGTAGCCGCACGGGGAGAGATTTGGTTTTCTGTTCCTAATCCTGATCCATTAATCAGTTGAATTTCCTCTGGAGGGACATTGGCTAACTTGGCGGCTTCTTTGGCAACCAGATCAGCCCCACCAACAGCATCGGCTAAAATTTGAGCCATGCCATTGTTACTGTAAATATTCATTTCTAGGAGGATTTCCGCCAAGGGTAGGGATTGATGACGTAATAGTATCCTAGTTTTATCAGGTGGAATTTTTACCGTTTTGACTTGACCGCTGATCACCAGTTCAGGTTTGGGGGTTCCCGGAGACATTCTGCCATGGTGACGAATCACCGAACGAGACCAAGTTTTGCCATTTAATCCTTGTTTGAGTAGCTCTCCCGATCGCGTCGGATTTTCTTCGTAGTTCATCGAAAAATTGCCCGCAATGACTAAATTGCCATTGACGCGGCGAATACCAAGCTCGTTGAGACTGTTGCCAAGTGCGATCGCTTCTTCCCAGACAAACAGGGGATCACCACCGCCTTTAATTACCAAATCTCCCTCTAATACGCCATCACGGATATCACCTGTGGCACCTACTTGGGTTTCAAATTCATGGTCGGGTTTCCATTGACTTAACGTCACCAATGTGGTAGCAATTTTAGTCAATGAAGCCGCAGGGCGGGGTATTTTACCCTGATGTTCTGCCAGAACATTCAGCCCGGATTGTATCCAGATGCCTTGATTGTCTGCGAGTGAACCCTTGTTTCTTAGGTCTTGGAGATATTGATTAATCGTGGTTTCGGCGCTCGGGTCAGGCTTGGGTAGAGTAAATAAGGATGTTTCTTGCCATGGCAAGGGTTGGATAGTCTCAACCTGATCTAAATCCAACGTGGCAGCCTGCATTCCCACAATCTTGACCAATAACGCGGCTATCGATGAAGCAATCAATCCAGAACCAATTCGTTGTAACATTACCGTTTCTCCTCCACGGTGCTTTATTGTACGAAGTGTATGGCATCAATGAAAAGGTTTCTTCAAGGGTTTTTGTGGGAGATCAGCACTCTTGAGAGGGGGTGTGGGGTGTAGGGTGTAGGGTGTGGGGCTTCTCGCCAAATAAGCTAAAACAAGATTACTCAATCAACGTTCTCCAGGTGAAGGTAGGTTTGGTAGAGGTTTTCCGTAACGGCTTCTGTTAAAATCTTTAAGGTTTCTATCTCTTTGAGCAATGGCATCTCGCGAACGGATCGCAATCGACGCGATGGGAGGGGATCACGCTCCCTCAGAAATTGTGGCTGGAGCTATCCGAGCCCAAGCAGAGTTGGGCGTAGAGGTTATATTGGTTGGCGATCCTCAAGCTATTGAAGCGTCCCTGAAAGAACACAGCAGTCCGCGCCAGCTAGAAATAGTCCCGGCGGAAGACGTAGTTTCCATGGAAGAGGAACCCTTGGTGGCGATTAAACGCAAACCCAAGGCGTCAATCAACGTGGCGATGGATTTAGTTAAAACCAAGCAGGCACAAGCTGTAGTGTCGGCGGGTCATTCTGGCGCAGCTATGGCAGCCGCATTACTGCGTTTGGGACGGCTCAAGGGCATTGATCGCCCAGCGATTGGCGCTATGTTCCCCACCCTCATAGCTGGAAAGCCAGTGATTATTCTAGATGTGGGGGCAAATGTGGATTGTCGTCCCAAATATCTGGAGCAATTTGCGGTGATGGGGACGGTATATAGCCAGTATGTGCTGGGAATACCAGAACCCAAAGTCGGATTGCTTAATATCGGGGAAGAAGACTGTAAGGGGAATGATTTAGCGATTCGGACTCATCAACTGCTACAGAAGAATCCCAGAGTCGCCTTTCTGGGTAATGCTGAAGGCAGAGATGTACTCTCAGGTCAGTTTGATGTGATTGTCTGTGATGGCTTTGTCGGCAACATCTTACTCAAGTTTGCCGAAGCGGTGGGAGAAATCGTCTTACAAATTCTGCGGGAGGAATTGCCCCAAGGCTTACATGGTCAACTGGGAACGGCGATTCTCAAGCCGAATCTGAAGCGGATTAAGCAGCGTATCGATCATGCTGAACATGGGGGTGGGTTGCTCTTGGGCGTGGATGGAGTCTGTATTATTAGCCATGGTAGTTCTCAGGCACCGTCTATTTTTAATGGGATTCGCTTGGCAAAAGAAGCGATTGATAATCAGGTACTCGAGCGTATTCAGTCTACTGAGATCAAAGCGGCGAAACAATCGGCAAAAACCAGGACTATGGGTAGTGAACCGTTAGATGTGACCAATGAGCCATCAGAGGATGCGACAGGTTAGGGTGGTGCTATCTACCTAATACTGGACAACTGTGGACAAGGCAGTCATTTGGTGACGGATAGCCAGTCTAAGCAGGGGAGAGTGAACGGCAGTTTCTTTGATGGAGAATCATTTTGAATCAACTAGGCACAGGAATTGCGATTACCGGGAGTGGTTCGGCGACACCCGATGTGGTTTTGGATAACCATCAACTCAGCCAGATAGTTGAGACATCAGATGAGTGGATTGCCACGCGCACAGGAATTCGTCAACGGTGTCTAGCTGACGCTCAAGCCAGTTTAAGTGGGTTAGCGGCTGAAGCGGCGAAGCGGGCGATCGCGATGGCGGGAGTTGAGCCGGAAGCGTTACAGCTCATTATTCTGGCAACGTCTACACCTGATGATCTGTTTGGTACGGCGAGTCAAATTCAGGCGTTACTCGGCGCATCTAATGCTGTTGCGTTTGACCTCACGGCGGCTTGTTCGGGTTTTGTGTTTGGTTTAGTGACCGCCGCTCAGTTTATCCGGACTGGAGTTTATCAAAATATTTTATTAATTGGTGCGGATATGTTGTCGCGCTGGCTGGATTGGTCCGATCGCGGCACCTGTGTGTTATTTGGGGATGGTGCAGGGGCTGTGATGTTACAGGCTTCTTCACGCGATCGCTTGTTGGGTTTCCAGATTCGCAGTGATGGGAGTCAGAATAAATGTTTACAGTTGGCTTATAAACCACAAACCCAGGAACTTGTCAAGGGAATTGAGGTCGGTCAAGGAAATTTTGCATCGATCACCATGAACGGCAAAGAAGTCTATCGATTTGCCGTGCAGAAGGTGCCAAAAGTGATTGAGAAGGCGCTATTTCAGGCGAATCTGACCGCAGAGGATATAGACTGGCTGCTATTGCACCAAGCCAATCAACGGATTCTGGATGCGGTGGCTCAACGGTTGAAGATTCCTAGCCATAAGGTGTTGAGTAATCTGAGTCAGTATGGGAATACATCGGCGGCGTCGATTCCCTTAATTTTAGATGAAGCCGTGCGATCGGGAAAAATTCAACCGGGTGATATTATTGCTAGTTCCGGTTTTGGTGCAGGATTAACCTGGGGAGCGGCTATTTTTGAATGGGGGCGATGAGGGGTTA
>CAKZMA010000740.1 GCA_937127375.1 uncultured Coleofasciculus sp.
CGTCGATAAATTCGCTAGCAGGTTTGGTTTCGGGAAGTTTGAGAAATTCAGCTAGAGTGAGTGATTTAGTTTTTGTTGTCATGGTTGCTTAACTGCTAGGAGAGCAATTTGCAGAGTTGATTAACAAAGATACTTTACCGAAATTATGCACATGATTACAGAGGATGTCATGCTTCTATTTCTGGTAATAAGTCTTTAAAGTCTACGCCACGGACTAATAAGCGATTAATCAGCTCTTTTGCTGCTTTACGAGTCTGCTCATCTTTATTGTTAAGGACTGCGGACAAAATAGCACGGTGTTCTTCGTGGTGATCAGAATCCAACCAATACTGACCTGAATTGGGTGGAGCCATAGTCATCGACTTTAAACATTTTACAATCGCTAGAGGCATCGACTCAGCAAGGTCAAGGAAATGCTTGAGCAAATCTAAATCGTCCTGTATAATTCCTGATATTTTAAGAACCTTGACTAATTGATTGATCGCCCAGCTATCATCGAACTTTCTCGAAACAAACCACCAGCTAAAGTATTTTAGCTCGTCGGCTTGTGACTTAGTTACCTTTTTACTATTGATTTCGCTAAACCGCCATTCCCATAATCTTTGTAATCGCTCACGCAAATTATTGTCAACCTCACAGTTTCCATGACGTAGCTGCCATGCAATCTGTCTCATGAACGCTTGTCGATTATGGGCAGGAGCTTTAGCAAAAAACTGTTCCAAGAGGAGATCTGACTCACCCAGTTTCAGTACACCACACCAGTATAATGCTCGCAGATGTTCTGTTAATCTCTCATTGGCTCTCGACAGATTTTGCCATTCAGGAATAGAGGTATCAATTCGCTCTATCGCGTAACTATACTCCTCTCGGAGTATAGGAAATATATTGTTGTAAGGGTTATTAGTAGTAATGTATCCTTCCCACGCCGAGTCGCGAAATTCTTGAAAGTCCGTGTCTCTCGGAAAAATTCTCTCTAAGTTTCGGGTAGTCCAGTCCAAATCAAGTTGCATCAAATACAGGAGATATTGACCATAAACAGACCGAATCGTTAGCGAAGGATCGTGTTTGGGATCTAAATGGCGCTCAAGGAGATTTCGCGCTTTAGGAATCTCATCAAAACCTGGCGCTGTTTTTACCTCTCCATCACTTTTTTCCAATAAATGCTGTTGTACCCATAGAGCATACTGGATAACTGTCATTGTTTGGCTGCAAGGGTCATTCGTTAACTGCTCTAAAATTATCCAAATTTGATTACGAAATTTAAATGGAATCTGATTTTTTTTAAGACCAACATCAATCAAATAAACTACAGCCCTACAAACTTGATCCCATTGTCCATAATTTAAACCATTAATTGCATCTTTACTCTCCGACTCATTCTTCAGTTGATTCAGCATCCAAGAGCAAAACTCAAATACTGGCTCCCACGAAGATAATATTGGTTGTACTTCTGAATGATTTCTTAAATTTTCCTGTAAGCCTTGAAGGAAGGCTATCATATATTCTGGATCAACTTCCTTAAATTGTTCAATTTCCTCTATAAAATTTTCCGGCTTTTGGGCAATAACTTTGGAAAGCTCACCTGCCAAACCACTGCGTGAGGGCGCGAATAGTTTCCCCGCAGGTTGCCATTCCTTCAAAAAAGTAAATCGCTCCGTCATACTCATAGCAGCGAGTTCCTCAGCCGACTTTGGACTGGTTGGTCCTTGCCATACATTGAAACCTCCTGGAGGTTCTAAGGATTCAGCAAAACCAATTTCCCTAACTAGCTGTTCATATTTCTGTTGCCACTCTTTTGGCAGGCTACTACTGAGGATGGCTAACCAATCTCGCTGCCAGTGCTTAATGTACAAAATAATTTTTTCTTCTTTAATCCAGGATGTATCCTCTAGTCCTTCTGCAATCCAGCCGAGAATAGTTTTTTTGACTCTGGGTTCAAGCTGAGCAAAGTGTTCTTTAAGCAAAAGCTTATATTCATAGCAAGGTATTTGCTGATTTAACTGATCTCGGTTAGCTAGACGTTCGGCAATCAGGTCAGGATATTCCTGAGGAAAGCATCGGAGTAAGTGAAGAACTATGCGATAAAAAATTTGCCACTGATTATCCTCAAGCTTTTGCACTAGGAATCGTATTTTATCCGGGTTTTTGCTAGCGATTTGTTCTGTAGCATTCCAGACGGCGGCAACTAAAATACTTCTTACGTCATGTCGGTAATTTTGCCAAGTCCCTTCAAAAGCACAATACCATTCGCAGGAATTATCTTCAAAAGTTGATTGTTCATGAGGAAGTTGAAAAAGCCGAATAGCATCACGCAGTAAATCGCAGAGCAGTCCTAAAGTCTCCTCTTCAGCTACGGATACTAATTTAGGTATATATTCTGCGAGAATCTTTTCGTAATAGTAGTCATCGCAGCGTGTGCGTACTGGCGTCAGATAATCGCCTTCTTGATTTGGCATCACAGCGAGAAGTTCACGAGCTAACCCCAGTGCAGCATCCACTTGCTCACTTTCGGCAAGATAAGCAATTAGTTCACCTAACTTTTGTGGAAGACGGAAATTGAGATAATTTTGCTCTTTGAGCCACTCTGTTTCTTGTTTTACCCAACTGGCAGCCAATTTTGGTTGCATTCCACAAGCTGCTTCTGCCAAGTCTCCATGTACTAAAATATTTTTTGTCCCCGTTTTTAAAATTTCCAGGGCAATCTCTAGAACTATTTCAGGT
Organism: uncultured Coleofasciculus sp.; assembly: GCA_937127375.1. Lineage (GTDB taxonomy): Bacteria > Cyanobacteriota > Cyanobacteriia > Cyanobacteriales > Coleofasciculaceae > Coleofasciculus. The sequence goes on from CAKZMA010000740.1 coordinate 2,722, forward strand.
TCTTGAGAAGCCATCCGTGCTAGGTAGCGGGACTGAGACCAAAGGGGAAAACCTATCCCACCACGTTCAAGGTCTACTTCTGGCTCAGGCGGATTTTCAAAGAAACCTTCTTGCTCAAGTAGATTTAGCCATCCTGGATACTTGAGCTGCTCAAAGAAGTATCCCAGACCAGCACGACTATTGGGAATATAAAGACGAAGTGTATCTAGATCTTTTTTTTCCGGCTCAGATTTTGTCAGCAACTTGTCTAACAGACGACGGATGTCAGAGTAGCGAGTTTCAAATCTGTCAAGAACTTGATCTAAAACAGCTTGTATATCACTCCAAAACTGCCTAAATTTTTCATCAACTGGACGTGGTGATGCTAGGTCATCGCGATGTGCGCGTCTGTGAAGTCCATACTCGCTATTTCTACCAGGCAAGCTCAACCACGTCCTAGCTACATCCGATGTTTCAGGAATTTCGAGTGCCTGTAACACAGCCTTAATTTGAGCCTTGTGCGTATCATCACCTGAAGCTTTCTTCTTTTTTGATGGCTGCTCCGATGGCTCCCAGAAAGGCTTTAATACTGCACGCAGGGAACTCTCAATTTCTCGCAATGAGTGACCGACAAAGTGTGTTGTAGACTCCAGCGATGGCTCCATCTCCATGAGGCGGCAGGCATCACGCCAGAAAGCAGCCGCTCCGGGACCGACAAGGGAGTTGAGCCTGCGATAGATTCGCTCTTGCTGTGGATTGCTGAAGTTAGGGGAGTCCATTCTCAATCAAGCAGATGCTGAAACAGTTTGTAGTATGCATACTACTTTAGCATCTGGAAGCTAGAACGAATGTTACTAACTTAAGCATTTATAGTCAGCGATGCCAGCGCTTATAGCGAAGACAGCGCAACTACAAACTTGGGCGTTAGTGCCATTCCTCTTAATCCGAACTTTGATTTGCCAAAATTCCTCGAATTCGCTGGCGAAATAAACGCACGACCGCTCGTTGTCCCCTTG
>CAKZMA010000741.1 GCA_937127375.1 uncultured Coleofasciculus sp.
CAGAGGAGAGAGACGGATCGGGGGACTTATCTAAGGGTTCTATGTCAGACAATTCTATTTCCTTGACACTGAAGGATATTGACTCAGCTTGTACAGGTACAATCGATTTTCCCAGGGGCAGTGATAAATAAGCATAAATACTGATCGCCCCTAAAGGAATCAACGCTAGGAACATCAGGGGTTTTGCCCCCCATTGAGCCAATACCTTGAAAACGTTAGTTTTGGGTTTCAAGGGTTCTATCTCATCCCGCAAATCGATGACTTCCATCCAAGAGGGGGCGGGTTGTCCAACCTGTTTACCATACATTTGCACAGAGGCGATCGATGGGACTCGTAAGTGTGCCATCAGTTTGCGGACAATTGTCACCGATAACTTTTGGTCAGGGACTTGAACGGCTTTCAGGAGTAACAACAGGCAATTCCCTTTGAGTGCAGCTTGGGCGGTAATATTGCGATCTTGTAGCACATAATTCATCACCGAGAGAATCGCTGCATCATTACCCTGTTTCGCTAATTCCAGAAGATTTTCTTTGGTCATAACCACCCTTTGGAGTGAAACACTAAAAATTTAATATTTTTTATATTGTCTTCTAAGATGCCTTGTTTGCCCCAATTGAGCAAGGGGAACACTATAAAGACTTAGCTGGCTACGTCTAGAAGCAGTGGGAGAAGCAACAATCATCAAAAATAATGATGAAGACCATAGAAGGCGATCGCAGAAATTAAGCCGTCACTTGCCTGTTGTCACCGCCACACTCGCCTGAGATGGAGAACAAATCTAGGGAGTACACCCTCAGCCGACACCTCAGGTTCCCGCCTCACCCCGAATGCATCAGGGGAACGGTTGGTGTCATTGGGTAGTTTAAACCCTGTGGAGGAGTCAAAGGCTTCTCCTAAGTCTTCGTGCTGAAGGGGTGACAAGCAGATCAAAAGCTTGACACCCCTTCAGTTTAAGCCTTTTGGCTATTTTAGTACATTTGAACGGGGGGAACTTCCGCTTCAAAATGCCCAGTCTCTAGGAAATTCGCCAGATTCTTTATTCGGTAAATCAAAACATTGAGTTGGCGTACTAGCCAGCTGACTTACTGCTTGATAAGCCCAATCGGTGGGATACACATCTGAAAAGGCTGAAGCAAATTCACCAGGGGGGCATGTAGCAACAGGATGAGAGATTGGAGGGTATGGCGCAAAAAATCCTGGATCGACAATATCAATTGAAGTGGTAGCGTTCACATGAGGCGGCTGTGTTTTCACTGGGGTGTCAGCAGAAGTAGCGATGGTTACTACCGATACAGCCAGAAGATCTAGCATAGTTGACTTAGCCTCATAGTGCGATTGTCTTACTGACCTGAGAACGAGGAATCTGTTCCGTATTACCTACACTTGCTTGACAGATAAACACCGTATCTTCGCTACCTTTACCCCTACTTAGGGTTGGCGAATAACACTACACTGTTCGGGTCTGACGTGCAGTGCGATCGCACGAGGGAGTTCAAGAGATAGGGTTTCCATTTCGCTGGGGGATTGTACCATCGTTGCTTCGCGATCAGGGTTCAGTAAGGATCTAATTTAATTGTTATCGCCTATTCGCTGCAATCAACTTAAATTCTCGCTTGTCTTGGCTAAGGGGATCACGTCGAACGATATACTAGGCAGTGAGGCTGTCAAAAAAACTTCACAAATCAAACCGATAGCATAATTTGATACAGTAAGTGTCAAATTACCTCAGTAAATATCACGTAGCTGCCAAGATGAACGCAGGAATTGACCTTCAAGGAAGTTTTATTGAATCGCTTAAAGATTTTGGCATCCCCAGTGGTGCTGCCAAGGCGATGTGGATGCCCCTGCCGATGTTCCTGATGATTATCGGTGCAACCGTGGGTGTCCTTGTCATAGTCTGGCTGGAACGAAAAATTTCTGCTGCGGCTCAACAGCGGATTGGTCCGGAATATGCTGGACCTCTGGGTGTTCTGCAAGCCGTCGCCGATGGTCTCAAGTTGGTGTTTAAGGAAGATATCGTCCCTGCCAAAGCAGATCGATGGCTATTTACTCTCGGACCCATACTCGTCGTCATCCCCGTCTTTTTGTCGTACCTGATTGTCCCCTTTGGACAGAACCTGATTATTACTAACGTAGGACTGGGGATATTTCTCTGGATTGCCCTGTCGAGTATTCAGCCTATTGGTTTGCTGATGTCAGGGTATGCCTCCAACAACAAGTATTCCCTACTTGGGGGGTTAAGAGCAGCGGCACAGTCGATTAGTTACGAAATTCCCCTGGCGCTGGCGGTATTGGCAGTGGTGATGATGTCCAATAGCCTAAGTACCATCGATATTGTGGAACAGCAATCCGGTTATGGCATCTTAGGCTGGAATATTTGGCGTCAACCCGTTGGCTTTTTGATTTTTTGGATTGCCGCCTTAGCCGAATGTGAGCGACTTCCCTTTGACCTACCCGAAGCCGAGGAGGAATTGGTGGCTGGCTATCAAACCGAATATGCCGGCATGAAATTTGGTTTGTTTTATATCGGATCTTACGTTAACCTAATCCTTTCTGCCATATTAGTAGCGGTGCTGTACTTAGGCGGCTGGGAATTCCCGATTCCCCTTGACCGATTAGCCACTTGGTTAGGTGTAAGTGAAACCAGTTCCTGGTTACAGGTAATTACCGCTTCTCTGGGAATTACCATGACCTTACTCAAGGCTTACTTTCTCCTCTTTATTGCGGTTCTGCTGCGCTGGACAGTTCCCCGTGTACGGATTGACCAACTCCTAAATCTGGGCTGGAAGTTCCTTTTACCAATTGGATTAGTGAACCTGTTGCTCACTGCTGCTCTTAAACTCACCTTTCCGGTTGCATTCGGGGGTTGATTGCTGATTGGTCATTGTTCATTGGTCATAGTTAAAAACGAATGACCAATGAACAATGACGAATGACAAATGACGAATAACAAATTATGCTCAAGTTCCTCAAACAAGTTGGCGATTACGCCAAAGAAACAGCTCAAGCTGCCCGTTATATTGGTCAAGGTTTATCTGTAACCTTCGACCACATGCAGCGCCGTCCCGTTACCGTCCAGTATCCGTATGAAAAACTGATTCCTTCTGAACGGTATCGGGGTCGGATTCACTTTGAATTTGACAAGTGTATTTCTTGCGAAGTCTGTGTGCGAGTTTGCCCGATTAATCTGCCCGTGGTAGACTACGAGTTCGATAAAGCCAGTAAGAAAAAGAATCTCAAGCACTATAGTATTGACTTCGGGGTTTGTATTTTCTGCGCGAACTGCATTGAATACTGTCCCACCAACTGTCTGTCGGCGACAGAAGAGTATGAGATGTCTACCTACGATCGCCACGAACTCAACTATGATAATGTGGCGATGGGACGCCTGCCGTACAAGGTGACACAAGATCCGATGGTTACGCCATTACGGGAACTGGCTTACCTACCCAAGGGAGTCACAGATCCCCACGATTTACCGCCAGGTTCTCGACGTGCTGGTTTGCGTCCGGAAGAAATTGTCGAGCAAATGGAACCGGCTGAAGCAGAAAAAGAAGAAGAAACAGCGAAGAATGCTTAAAGCTGATCCCACGGAGTCTATTTCCGTGGGATTAATGTGTCATTTTAACTAGAGTGCAAGGAGTGAAGGTACAGTGGATCTAGCCCATGGGGTTCAGTTTGTTTCATTTGCGATTTTGTCGGTGATGATGATTGGGTCAGCCTTAGGCGTTGTCCTACTCAGTAATATCGTTTATTCAGCATTTTTACTCGGTGGTGTCTTCATCAGTATGGCGGGATTTTACCTGTTGCTCAATGCTGATTTTGTCGCCGCCGCGCAAATTTTGGTTTATGTGGGTGCGGTGAATGTGCTAATTTTGTTTGCCATTATGTTGGTGAACAAGCGAGAAGATTTTACGCCGATCACAAATCTTTGGATTCGTCAAGGTGCAACCGCGCTGGTTTGTTTGGGGTTATTTGCGCTGCTGGGGACGATGGTATTAGCGACACCTTGGTCGATTTATTCAGGTACAGCGGTTCTCGGTGAAGAGTCAGTGGTGGCGATTGGGAAGCATTTCTTCACTGACTTTTTACTACCCTTTGAACTCGCCTCAGTACTGTTATTGATGGCGATGGTGGGTGCGATTATTTTGGCACGTCGCGATTTTATTCCAGAGAGTTTGGTGCCTCGCGATACATCAGAAACCGAGTTTTCAACCTTACCCGAACGTCAGCGTCAGTTGGCATCTGTCGGTGGAGAGTCTCAAAAAAGCACTCGATAAAACGTATTATGGTAGGGGCAGTAATAGGGGCGGGTGTAGGGGCGGGTGTAGGGGCGGGTTTAGCCTTTCAATAGACTTTGTGACTGATAAGTGAGCAACAAAACCCGCCCGATTGTCAAACATCAAACATTAAACGTCAATTCATGGAACTACAACTTCAATATTTTTTACTGCTAGCGGCGGCTCTGTTTTGCATTGGTATTTATGGCTTAATTACCAGCCGCAATGCTGTGCGCGTGTTAATGTCCATTGAACTGCTGTTGAATGCGGTCAATTTGAATTTAATGGGGTTTTCTAATTTTATTGACCCTGTGGGAATTAAAGGTCAGGTATTTACTGTGTTTGTGATTACAGTAGCTGCGGCTGAAGCGGCGGTTGGGTTGGCAATTGTGCTTTCGATTTATCGCAATCGCGACACGATTGATATGGAGCAATTTAATTTGCTGAAGTGGTAAG
>CAKZMA010000742.1 GCA_937127375.1 uncultured Coleofasciculus sp.
AGATATTTACCGATAAATAAACAACAAAACCCGCCCTCCCCACCGATAAATAAACTATTACACGTTTGGATATGCGGTAAGATACACATTAACGTGAAGCCAAACGCGGCAGTTCATCATTCGTTGTTATTGTTCCCATCCTTAACCAGCAATGACCTCAACTCCTGCCCAATCCTTTGACTGGAATGCCTTAGCCTCGGAATTCGCGGGGATAGAAACGATTACTGAACCGACTCAGGTGGCTAAGTTATCTCTAGACTATTACCATTTCAGTCCGGTTCTGCAATCCCTGTTAGGGGATAAGCGAGGGAATCTGGTGGTACGCCCTCAGACTGAAGCGGATGTGCTACAGGTGGCGCGAATTTGTGTCAAGCACAAAGTTCCCCTGACGATTCGAGGTGCGGGAACGGGGAATTATGGACAATGTATTCCGTTGCAAGGTGGGGTGATTCTGGATACTACGCGGATGAATGGGATTCGCTGGATTAAACCGGGTAAGACTTGTGTGGAACCAGGGGTGAAGTTGGCGGCGTTTGATAAACAGGCGCGGGGAATCGGCTGGGAATGGCGAATGGTGCCTTCAACGTACCGCAGCGCCACGATTGGTGGTTTTATTGGCGGCGGAAGTGGGGGAATTGGTTCAATTAATTATGGGCAATTGCGCGATCGCGGCAATCTTTTGGCGGTGCGTGTGGTTACACTGGAGGACGAACCCCGTGTGATTGAGTTACGGGGAGATGATGTGCAGAAGGTGAATCACGCTTATGGCACGAATGGGATTATTACAGAGTTAGAAGTTCCCCTCGCCCCCACTTATGCCTGGGTAGAGGTTATTGTTATTTTCGATAACTTTATCACGGCTGCCCAGTTTGGTCAGGCTTTAGGTGATGCGGATGGGTTGGTGAAAAAGTTGATTAGTATTCATGCTCATCCCATCCCAACCTATTTTAGTGGATTGAAGTCATATCTGCCCGATGGGAAACACTGTGCTTTATTAACGATAGCGGAGTCTTGTTTAGAACCGTTTCAGGAATTAGTGCGGGAGTATGGCGGGGAAATTACCTATCAAAAATCTGCCCAAGATGGGAGTAAAGGCACAAGTTTAGCTGAGTTTACCTGGAATCATACGACATTACATGCTCGGAGTATTGACCCGACACTGACGTATTTGCAAACTTTCTTTTTTACGGTGGAACGGGTGGAGCAATTGTATGATCATTTTGGCGATGAAGTGATCATGCATTTAGAGTTTTTGCGAGTAAATGGTCAAGCGATTCCAGCCGGATTACAACTGGTTCGCTACACCACGGCGGAACGGTTAAATGAGATTATTCGCTATCACGAAGAACAGGGGGCGTTTATTGCTAATCCCCATACTTATATTCTGGAAGATGGGGGACGTAAGATGATTGATGTGGAACAGGTACAGTTTAAGGAACAGGTTGATCCTTATGGATTGATGAATCCGGGTAAGATGCGCGGGTGGGAGGAGAGATAAGAGAGTTTTTAATTTGTCATTTGTCCTTCGTTTAATGAGTACAAAAGCCAACCCTAAAAATGCCAGTTCAATAATCGAAGCATCGACTACAATTCTGCCAATTGTAACTTTGGCTACTTTTACCTATATAAGGGCGGGTTTTGTTGAGAGGTTATCGGTGAGATATTCTAGAGTGGTTCCTAAACCCGCCCCTACAAATTTTGATTAATTTCCACTAACCTATATAAGGGCGGGTTTTGTTGAGAGGTTATTGGTGAGATATTCTAGAGTGGTTCCTAAACCCGCCCCTACAAATTTTGATTAATTTCCACTAACCTAT
>CAKZMA010000743.1 GCA_937127375.1 uncultured Coleofasciculus sp.
TCAGATTCGTCTATAATTGTCCGCAGAGTAACTTCAGCGTCACTCCATTGCGTGAATATACACTTTAGGCTTGCTTCGCTGAGAGCGTTCACTCCCATATTTTGGGTTTCCAGGGAGGCTCCCATTAACCATATTTTGGGGGATTTTTTCTTCATTTCTTTTAGATGAATTGAGATGGATAAGATTACAAACAAACAATCAATCTTGTTTACCAATCAATGACGATCCTATTTATAGAACTTCAGTTCTATATCCTGTGTCATCAGATAAGAATGTAATGAACTAGGCAAATTTTATCATTGCTGCCGCTTTGCAAAAATGAGGAAACGTGGAGCCAGTTTACTCGCCAATAAACCTAGTGATAACCTTTTGTACATCTGCATTCGGCTATTTTGAGGGATAGAGTAAGAAACACGCTTCACCTCCAATCCCGACTGGTGTAACCAAGAACGTACCATAGCTTCGTTGGTTAAATGTATTCCCAAGGTTTCAAAATCTGTCTTACCACTTACTTCTAGATCTAAGGGAGCAAAAGTTTCAGAGGTGAATTGACGATACTTAGTGTTCAAGCAAGTTATAATTATCTGACCTTTCTCTTTCAACAGGTTAGCGAAGTGGGTCAAGATAGGTATAGGCTCCTGTAGATGTGGTAATACATCATCAAAAATAATGCAGTCAAATTGTCGTCCGGATAGAGTGTTGAGTGCTGCATTAAAGTCGGGTTCCACTGTTTTGATCCCTTTGCGACTCGCCGTTGCCGCAATGACCGCATCTAGAGGTATTGCTGTCACTTGATGACCTTTCTGAAGCAATCCTACTTCAGTGTTTCCTGAACCGCATCCCACTGAGAGGACATCTTTATATCCAGAGTCCACTGCCTGTAATAGTTCTGAGTCACAGGGAGCGTAGTAAAATTTGTCAAAACTCCAATTTAATAGTTTAGTCTCTGTTTCAAACAGGCGAGATGGGGTCAGACTTCCTGATGCCACTTCCATTAAGGTTTTGACTTGAACGTCAACTTCCTCTTTCGGTAAACCGAATTTTCCTAAATATTTGTTGGGTAAATGATGCAGCAAAAATCGGTCTAATTGGGAAAGACACATCACCTTAGTTAGACCACAGTAGAGAAATGGGTTAGAGGCAGCACTTGCCATAACATAATACCGCGATCGCTGGGGTGTCAAAGAGTAAGCGCCAGAGTCAATCGCAATACGTAACTGGGAACGAGTCAGCAGGTATAAAGCTGAATACTTATTGCTAAACTCAGCAAATGCATAGGGACCAAAGTTTTTTACTGAATCGGGCCACCAATGAAATGCCGCATGGATGGTCGATATATCAACTCTGTTGTCTTGTGTAAGTTCATACCGAAAAAAACCTGCAACATGGTTATCCGGCAAATATTGGGTAACCTCTAAGAAGGCTTCTATGTGATCTGAGGTTAGTAAGGTATCATCTTCTGTATAGATAAATAGATCGTACTCGTCAGCGCATTCTATAAAAAGACGGCGATGAGCATAAGGCAATGAGCGAGGATCTGGTGTTGGCAACCCGACAACAACCTTTAAATCAGTTCCCAAATCCTTAGGAATATTTGTGTGTACTACTATGTCTTTCTCATAAGGTAAAGCCCGGTATTGCTCTAAAACCTGATCAAGGTAAATATCGTTCTTTGTCCCGTAATTGGCGATGGCAACTAAAATTTTCATGATTAAATTTCCCAGAATAAGGAATTAGTTTTTAGTTTTAAAAAAACTTATTTAAGCTGATGCTCTTTAAAATGGTGCATTCCCTTCGACTATTTTACTGTTCTAATACCACTTCCTTATAACTTCCCGACTTAACCACCTTACCTTTCTCCAATAAATAAACTGTATCGCAATGCTCAATCGTAGACAGACGGTGTGCAATAGTAATCAAAGTTTTAGTACCCGCCAAAGATTTAATCGCCTCAGTCACCAGACTTTCTGTCTCATTATCTAATGCTGCTGTTGCCTCATCCAATACTAAAATCTCTCGCTCATGATAAAGTGCCCGGGCAATTCCCACCCGCTGACGCTGCCCTCCTGATAACCGCACTCCCCTTTCTCCAACCCCTGTCTTCATTCCATCTGGCAATTGCTCAACCACATTTTCCAGTTGAGCGGCTTTAACTACGTTCTGGAGTCGCTCCTGATCAATTTGTTCGTCGGGTACACCAAAAGCAATGTTTCGCTCAAGTGTATCATCGATTAAAAAAATGGACTGAGGAATATACCCCACCAAGTTCTGCCAAGAACGCAAGTTTTGATACACAGATACACCATCAACCTGAATATCTCCACTTTCGAGAGTTAATAATCCTAAGATTACATCCACTAAGGTAGTTTTGCCAGCACCAGATTTACCAATAAATGCGATGGACTCACCCTTTTTAATCCTTAAATCTATATTATTGAGAGCTGGAGTTGGTGTTTCTGGATAGTAGTAGGTAACGTTAATTAGATCAATTTGATTAACAAAAGCCATGGGCTGACGTTCATCTTTGTCAGAGTTATCACTTAAAGTTGGCGTTAAGGCTAGAGGCGTGAGATATTCTTTTTCTATCTCTTTCAAGTCCAAGTATAGCATATCTAGAGCATGGCTAGAGTTTCGTATTTTACCAATTGACTGTATTAGCTGACTTGATGCTGGAATTAAACGGACGGCCGCCACGGCGAAAACACTCATGATTGCGGTTAAGTCCTGACTATTTTCTTGGAAAAAGATTTGAGACAAAGATATAAATAGTACAATGAACACCAGTAAAGTGGTTTTAATAAAAATGTTAGGAAGTATATTGGCAGCTTGATT
>CAKZMA010000744.1 GCA_937127375.1 uncultured Coleofasciculus sp.
TCAGGACAAGGCGTTCCCGTTGTGGGTAACGATATTGATACCGACAGAATTATCCCCGCTCGCTATTTGCGCTGTGTTACTTTTGAAGGATTAGGAGACAAAGCTTTTGCCGATGACCGCGCCCAGGCGAAAGGGCAACATCCATTTGACCGTCCTCAATATCAAGGGGCAAATATCTTAGTGGTTAACGGCAACTTCGGCTGTGGTTCTTCGCGGGAACATGCGCCCCAAGCCCTGCAAAAATGGGGCATACAAGCTATTGTCGGTGAAAGTTTTGCGGAAATCTTCTTTGGCAACTGTTTGGCAATGGGAGTTCCCTGTGTTACGGCTGAACCGGAAACCGTGAAGCAGTTACAGAGAATCCTGGAAGAGAACCCGCAATCACCAATAACAGTCGATTTAGAAGCCATGGACGTTCGCTGTGGTGACTTCCAAGCCTCTGTTTCAATGCCTGAAGGAGTACGGCAAACTTTGATTACAGGAACGTGGGATAGTTGCGGACAATTGGTGAAGCAAGTTGACCAGGTTCGGGAGACAGCGGCGAAGTTGCCTTATCTGAAGTGGGATACAGCGAAAGTATAGGATAGGCAACGTCTCATCTGGAATAGTAGGCTTGTAGTAAGGGAACTTTAGCCCTAGATGCTGCCCTAGTAACATGCGCCAACCCAACCTACTGGCGTGACACAGCTAAAGTTGTGGATTAGATTTTACCATTGGATAGGGCGCAAAGCTTTGCGCCCCTACTGTTTCTGGGCTGAAGGGGTGACAAGGGAGGTGAAGGGTTGTCTTACCCGCCCCGTCAGGTTTCTGGGTTTAAGCCGCTTTTTTGAGCGAATTATTGAGCAGTACATTACCGCTAACATCAACACTCAGGTCTTTTCCTGGCACGTATCCTTTCTTCACCCACTGTTTATAAAGGGTAAATGAAGTAATTCTGTGAATTTCCTGCATTATATCAACAGGAATCAGATTTTCAACCGCCCAAATAATGGAGTCTGGCTCAAACCACATCACACGTTCAATACTGACAACCAACACCGCTGCAATATATTCAAGGGTCAGTTTAGTCGTTAAATCGGCAATTAGGGCTGACCCAATTTGGCTGTTGCGAGTCATGATTGCTCTCGCCATCCGGTCAGTTTCTCGGTCGAATTCCAAAGAGTTCATGCTTGGCTTTTGCGTTTTCTGCCTAGGATTTACGGGTCTGGAGTCTCCACCAGAACGTTACTGTTTCGCCAAGTATATCCAAAGATAGATGTCAGTTGGTATAAATTGTGTATAAAGATAACATAATTTCACTCTTGAATGGCTTCCAGCGCCACCTCTAGCGCCCGTTCTTTTTGCGGATCAGCGCCTTGGGCGTATTCTGGAGAGAAGGGAACCAGGATATCGGGTGTTACGCCTTTTCCTTCTAGTCGTTCGTCTCCATTCACGTAGACATCAGCGACGGCGACATAAAGCAAGCTACCATCGGACATGAGAAATGGACGCCCCGCCACTACAGCGCCAGGGGTTGGCGTACCGACAACGGGTCCAATATCGAATTGCTGGAAACCATACGCCAGAATTTCTTTAGCGCTGCGGCTTCCTTCATTCACCAGCATGACGACAGGTTTATTCCAGCCTGCGTAGTGAGTATATTTTGTACCATCCCGGAAAATCGTGGTTAAGCTTAAGTTTGGAGCGGTGTAGATGTTCAGGGCGGTGAGTGGTGCACCTCCCCATCCCTCTCTTAAGTCTATGACTAAAGTATCGGCTTGTTTGAGACGACCATAGATGAGTTCTTCCTCAAGCTGTTCTTGATAGTCATCACTGGCATAAGACCAGATATGAATATAACCGATTTTTTTACCTTGTTGTTCAATTATCTCAGTGCTGGCGTCCATGGCGTCGAGATACATGGTGGTTGTATCCAGCAATTTAGGGGTGACGGTGATTTCTTGCTGACTGTTGGGATTTGGCGATCGCTGAATTACCATTTTGACAGGAGTACCAGCTTGATCGGCAAAGGATTCAATGGGTTGGAATGGGCGATTATCCACACTCAGAATGCGATCGCCTACTTTTAATCCGGCTTCAGCGGCTGGATTTCCTTCGAGAATGGCACTGATAAAGGTTTGGTTGTCGATCGTTTTGGTGACGATACCAATGCCAGTATATTCTAGTTTGCCATTGGGAAAGAAGGGTTTGAGTTGTTGGCGTAAGTCGCGGTTTCTAGGTGCAAAGATTCCTAAGACTTGGTAATAGGCGGGTTGGTTGGGGATGTAGAGGTGGGTGTGAGAGGTGTTGAGTTCAGACAGCATTTGATTGATTAGGGTGGCGGCGGCTTCCCTGGATTGGGTTTGGCGGATTTGGGGTTCATAGTCGTCTTTGATGGTTTGCCAGTTGACGCCGTTAAAGTTGGGATCGTAAAAGTTATCATTGACGGTTTGCCAGACTTGGTTAAAGAGTTCCGTTTGGGGGTTGGTTGGTGTGGAATGGAGGGGGGAGTTGAGCCAGCTAAGTAGGATTAGACAGAGGCTAATTAGGGTGGCGATAATTAGGCGGTGATTTCGGGGAAGGGGAAATAGTTTCATAGTTGAGAGTGGGAGATATAAGCCTAGAACTAAAGTTCTGGCTTAAAGCTTAAACCCGTTAAAACGGGTTCACAGATTTATC
>CAKZMA010000745.1 GCA_937127375.1 uncultured Coleofasciculus sp.
GGTGGCGTAATTGGTTGCACGATCGCGCGTGAGTTAATGCGCTATCCTATCCGTGCTGTTTTGTTGGAGAAAGAGAGCGAAGTCGGATTCGGAACCAGTAAAGCCAACAGTGGGATTATTCACGGCGGTCATCACGGCTCCCCCAAAACCTTGAAAGGGAAACTGGAGTGGTTGGGGAATCAAATGTGGGATACTATCTGTGATGAGCTGGGTTTTGGGTTCAAGCGCATTGGTGAACTAACAGTTGCTCTAACCGAAGACCAACTGCCTACGTTAGACCAACTAAAACAACAGGGTGAAGAAAAAGGCGTTCCTGGTCTGGAAATGTGGGATCAGGAACGCTTACTGCGAGAAGAACCCCGCCTCAATCCCGACGCCATCGCTGGACTCTATGCTCCAACGACAGGTGTGATCAATCCTTACGAAGCCTGTTTTGCCCTGATTGAAAATGCCTGTCTGAATGGGTTGGAACTGGTGACCGATAGTCTGGTGCAGGACATTGACCAAACTGATGACACCTGGACAATCAAAACAAATCGCGGAGAATTCTCGACTCGCTTTATCATCAACGCGGCGGGACTTTGGGCAGATCGTATCGCTCAGATGGCAGGCGTACAACCCTTTACTATTCGCCCTCGCAAAGGTGAGGAATATATCCTGGATAAGCGGTTAATGGGTTTAGTCAAACGGGTAATTTTCCCCTGTCCCACTCCCGTGTCCAAAGGGATTCTCGTCATCCCCACCTACGATGGCACGATTATGGTCGGTCCCACGGCAGAAATGACCGATGATAAGGAAGACTTGACCACCAGCGTCGCCGGAGGACAAACCGTATTCCAGATGGTCAGGCAAGTCGTTCCCGGTATTAGTCCGAGGGATTGCATCGCTGAGTTTGCTGGGTTACGGGCAGTTACGGAAACCGAAGACTTTATAATTGGTTCGACCGACAAAAAGGGCTTTATTAACGTCGCAGGTATCCAGTCCCCCGGACTCACGGCAGCTCCGGCAATTGCTGAAATGGTAGGAGATATATTGAGGGACGAAGGTCTGCCCTTACAACCCAAGGATGATTTTGTCCCCTCCATTCCCAAACCCATCCATTTTGTTTCCTTGTCCACAGACGAACAAATCGCCCTAACCCAAAAGAATCCTCACTATGGTCGCATTGTCTGTCGCTGCGAATTAATTACCGAGGGCGAGATTTTAGATTCCATTCATCGAGGCGCACGCACCCTCGACGGCATCAAATTCCGTTCCCGCGCCGGGATGGGGCGCTGTCAAGGGGGGTTTTGTACTGGACGGTGTATGGAACTGCTATCGCAAGAATTAGACCAGCCGCTATCGCAAATTACCAAACGCGGCGGCGACACTTGGATTGTTCGAGAACGGGAGGAGGTAGCAAAATGATTACAGACACAATCAGTCACTTAAAAAAAGAGTATGATGTCGTAGTCGTTGGTGGCGGTCCAGCAGGTATGGCAGCCGCCTTAGGCGCAAGACAGGCGGGAGCAAATCGCATCCTGATTGCTGACCGGGAGAAAGAAGCAGGCGGTATCCTGTTGCAATGTATCCATCCGGGTTTTGGACTCCAGCATTTTAAAGAAGAACTCACCGGTCCAGAATATGCCCAGCGCTTTTTGGAGCAAGTCTTAGAAACGGACATAGATATTGTCAGCGATGCTTACATCCTGGATATTAGTGCTGACAAACAAGTCAAACTCATGTCCGGTAGCCAAGGCGTCCACGTTCTTTCCACCAAAGCCGCTGTACTAGCAATGGGTGCCAGAGAACGCACACGCGGCGCTATTCGCACTCCTGGTACTCGCGCCTCCGGTGTCTTGACCGCTGGGTTAGCCCAGAAATTTGTCAACATGATTGGTTATCTGCCTGGATATCGGGCGGTGATTCTTGGTTCTGGGGATATTGGCTTAATTATGGCGCGACGGTTGACATTGGAAGGGGTAGAAGTCGCAGGCGTGTTTGAAATTATGCCTCACGCCAATGGACTCAATCGCAATATTGTCCAATGTCTGCACGACTTCGACATTCCCCTGCACCTTTCCACGACAGTTGCGGACATCCATGGCACAGACCGAGTAGAAAAGGTTACTGTTGCTCCCGTTGATGAAAACTTTACCCCAAATTTAGACAAAAGCTGGGATATTCCTTGTGATACCCTGCTGCTGTCCATTGGTTTGATTCCAGAAAACGAACTATCCCGACAGTTGAAACTCCAGATTGACCCCGTAACCAGTGGTCCGGTGGTGAACAGCATGATGGAAACCTCCATGGATGGAGTTTTTGCTTGTGGTAATGTTGTCCATATTCACGACTTAGTGGATTTTGTCAGCCAGGAAGCCTTTCTCGCAGGCAGCAATGCTGGGGCTTACGTCACCGAACAACGCCCTCCGGGGGATAATATTCGCCTAGTTCCAGGGGAAAATGTGCGCTACTGCGTCCCTCATACTATTTCCACTGACCGAGAACACACAGTTTACATGCGGGTTAAGCGCCCCATGGAAGAAAGCGTATTGCGTTTAGGTGACGTGTATGAGAAAAAACTACGCTTTGTTTTGCCAGCAGAGATGGTTAATCTCAAAGTACGTCCTCGGTTTTTGGAGAACTTCCACGGGGATACCTTACGGGTAGATGTTGTACCCTGTGAAGATTAAAGGAGTAAGGTGCGGGAGATGGAGAAGATAGGGCACGATGTTCCAGACATGATGACAGAAGCGTCTGGGGGATGGGGGAGTGAACTCAAAATTGAGTCAGGGCGGGTTTCGTACCAACGTTACCATCATCAACTCAAAGAAAGTCCTTAAACCCGCCCCTACAAACCAGGTTCCCTCAAGGGTGGCGAAGGAGTCTCTAGTAATATCATGTCCTTATCGTCAGTTATCATTTACTTCTCCCTGGCAACCTTCTTCTTTCCCTTCTACCATCTGCCATCTGTCCTAGAGCCTTGTCTCCACCAATGGCGTAAGTATTCAACCGGACATGATATGAACAATCAGCAATCACCAGGTATTTATTATGACAACAATTACTCATTACCTTTGTATTGGCTGTCCCCTAGGTTGCCGTTTAGAAGTTGAAGATGAAGACAATAAGATTGTCGAAGTGCGGGGTTTTAACTGCAAACGGGGACAAGAATATGCTAAACAAGAACATACCGAACCTCGCCGTATGGTAACAACTACTGTACAGGTAGAACAAGGGCTTTGGGCTAGGCTTCCGGTGAAAACTACTATGTCTATCCCTAAGGAAAAAATGCAGGAATTGTGCCAAGCGCTGCGTCAATTGAAACTAACTGCACCTGTGAAAATGGGTGAGGTGATTTTGGCGAATGCCTTGGAAACAGGGGCGGATGTGGTTGCTACTAGAGACATGCCAGCCGCTTGAATTAGATTGATCCTGTCATGCTGAACGAACTGAAGGATTTCGTTCAGCATGACAGAAGATTACTTCTTTAACTGCAACTTGGTATAAACCAGCCCCGGTCAAATTGCAAAATTGAGTCAACCCGATAACTCCCCCATCTCCCTGTTTCCTCGCTGGAAATGTTAATGGTAGCCTAGACGATTACTTGAAACA
>CAKZMA010000746.1 GCA_937127375.1 uncultured Coleofasciculus sp.
ATGAAGTCTCAAACCAGAATAAATGTTGTAGTCATGTTAGCGACTATAACAATGGCGAGTTGTTCAGGAGACAGCATTCCCTTTCTCGGACAATCTCGCCCCCAGCTAATCCCTCCACCGGAACCGATTAATTGTCCAGAAATACCAACAGTAGAGGAAATACCAAATACTCCTGTCTCTGGTCAAGTTTATGGGCGCAGGTTTTCCTTAGACAAGTCAGACATCTCATTTCCAAAACTACGGATACAGCATGGAAATCTTGATCCGCAGGCAATCACAGTGTTATTTATCTTTGACATACTCGTTGGTGCTTCGTCTCCTGTAGAACCGATAGAGTATGACACGTCCAAGGCGGAAGGAATAACCTATGCTTACGGAGGAAGATACGGCACAGAACGCGAAAGTATCTGGGATTATCGTGTTGATGCGACGGAGTATGTGAAAAATCTGCAAGAGGATTCAGATGTCGATTATTATACGTTGTGGGATTACAGTACACTTGACGACCTAGATTACCGAGTATTTTTGCAGATTGGTCAACGACAGGGGGATTACCTTCCGGGAAAACTCTATCTGTGCGTACCGAAAATGGCAACTGAGATTCAGGGTACTTTTAACGCTAAACTCTCACTGGGGGACGGAACTTTTGTCGGTGACTGAACAGGGAGCATCCTGTTTTGGATAAAGTATTACCTCAAGTAACGCAATTGCAAGGGTTGCAGCCCAATTCAAAGAGTCAACGTGCCAAATTGGGATGCTCCCTTACCGTTCCCTGTTCCCTGTTCCCTGTTCCCTGTTCCCTCTTGGACTAACTGATGTCCTTTCCGTACCTCGTAGCGCTAATCACGGTTTGAATCTGCATCTTGATCCCTTCAGTTTACGCGGCTGCCAATAAATGAAACAACCCTGCTATGATTTAGTTACTCGCCTGACTGAACTTGCTCCTAAAGCACTAAAGGCTAGAAGACCCAAAGCAGAAGAGGATTCTGGGACAGGAACAGGTTCAGTAGCCTCAACCACTTTCCACTTAAAAATACCACTTCTCTGCGTAATGCCACTCAACAACGATGTACTGGCGACATTTGCACCGCGATCACGCAAACGAACAGTGTAAGTGACACCTGACTGAACTGTTCGCGTTATTGTTCCTGATATGGGATAGTCTGGACGAGCATCAGGATTCTCATCAGGATCGTATCCAACATTTTCATTAGGTTCAAATCCAGACCATTCAAGAATCCAACCATTTAGACCAAATGTTCCTATTAAAGATGTACCGAAACCCGTAATTTCAAAGTCAAGAACAAATATTCCATCCTCATGAGCAGTAAAACTGTAAAGCCAGTTTGCGCTTGCCGAAGTTGTGCCAGGAACACGCCCATCAATATTCCAGCCTATATTAAAAAGATTTACCAAACCTTCAGAGCTATTAGTCCACTCAGATGTTCCCTCGGCTGTAGTTAGTATGCTATGACCGTTAGAAGTAGCTAAGGCACTGACTGACCCATTTAATAAATTAATTGTGCCAAACTGATTATCTAAATCTACGTCCTCGACAAACACTTCACCAGCACCAAGTCCAGCACTAGATTTTACCCTAAAATCCAGCGAAGAATATTGAGGTGTAAGGGAAAAAGCACTTGCTGTTTTAGTGATCCCAAAACTGACAAAAAGCATTCCAGCTAAGGTAACTACTGTTTTGCGATAGATGCTAATCATTTTTTAACTCATTTTAAATTTGCTATCTTAATAATACTTTTCTCTTTAGATGAGGTCGATTCCATAAAAGCCATCTTCATCAACTCTTTAATTACTTTATGTATAAAAAAAATATATATTTACAGACAATTATTAACCAACACCCTAATCTGTTTTATACAGCCAGAGTGCTGGAGTTGCTTTACTTCAAGGAAATTCGCAAAATTAGTCAAAAAAAACTTAAAACTAAAATTTACTTTTCTTAAACAAATAGAATTTCTGAAACAACGCAAACACATTTTAATTATAAGATAAAGTTATGATAAAGCATCCTACTGACCTAGCAGTTAATCTTCACACAATCTTTAAAAAAAAGCTCTTGACAATAAAGCCAGCGTGATTTTTCCAGCGATAATAAGCTCTGCTTATCACTCCAAGTACGGGAGAGCCGGTTTTTAAGGCGAGAATTCCTTGATTGAACGAATGACAAAGGACAAATGACAAATGACGAATGACAATTTACCATTGACCTGCCAACGCCGCCCGACACCGTTCACAAATGGTGGGATGCTCGATAATTTTACCCACAA
>CAKZMA010000747.1 GCA_937127375.1 uncultured Coleofasciculus sp.
CATCTTGCTCGCTACATTGAGCATCTTGCTCGCTACCCATTCCCAATTTAAATGCGTGACAGTGTAAAGGGGTTGAAAGTAGCAAAAAAACTCACACTCAAAGTCTTTTAAATAGAGGAATTTTTCATGACTTCATCTTCAGCAACCCGCTATCGTGACTATGATAATTTTGCTCGGATTCATAGCGAATCTTGGGGATTAGAACTCAGGCAATGGCTACCTGATATTGAAGACTTTATCAGGAAAAATTTTCCTGAAAACAGTCCCGAACGTCCCAAAATTCTCGACCTTTGTTGTGGGACAGGAGATTTAGCCCAAGGTCTGCATCAGAAAGGGTATCAAGTCACTGGGCTTGATGGTTCAGAAGAAATGTTACGCTATGCTCGTCAAAACTCACCTGACAGTGAATTTATTCTAGATGACGCACGTTTCTTTAAACTACCATCTACCTTTCATGGGGTTATTTCAACCATGTACGGACTCAACCACATCATAACAATTGAGGAGTTAACTAACGTTTTTCGCAATGTATATGCGGCACTTCTGTCCAATGGAGTGTTTATATTCGACTTGAAATTGGATGAGTTTTATCGGTCAAGTTGGCACAATTCCGTACTGGGTGATATCAAAGATGAATATGTCTGGACAATGCTCCGATGCTATAATTCCCAAGCCAGATTAGGAGAAATCAAGACCGCTATTTTCCAATTGTTAGAAAAGAATTGGCAACGCTCAGACCTAACTTGGCAAGTGAAAGGATATTTCAATAATGAAATAAAGTCTGCACTACAAGATGTCGGCTTTAAGAACATTCGCATCTACGATTTAGAACATGATTTTCACAAACTTGGATGTGCTGGTATCATTTACGTTGTTGGTTATAAGTAGGTAAACTTTCATTAAAGTGAATGGTTGATATCAGGAAACAGTAAGGGTTTGAAAGCGCTTCACTTGCACTCAATACAGTACCCTTTTCTTTTACTCGACTATTGAAGCAGAATTAGTTTAATTATAGTTTTAGATCAATTAATTCTGCTGATTCCAATTCAAGCGTTATCGTTGTCACTTCAATTCAATATAAATCATGACCCTAAAACTAAAAAAATCCAAAACCCAGTATCTTGAAGAATTCATCCAGCATTATAACCAGCGCACCCAGACATCCAAGCAAATCTCTCAAAAAAATCGCCCTTGTTTAGCAGACAATAAAGCCTCATCCCTTTTCAGCTTTCCCTTAAAAGAAATATCCTATCCCATTGTCGGAAAACGCTCTTGTGGCTCCAAAATATGGGATATGGATGGCAACGAATACCTAGACTTAATCATGGGATATGGAGTGAACCTATTTGGTCACAATCCACCCTTCATTAAACAAGCCATAGAAGAACAACTTGAAAAGGGGATACATCTTGGCGTTCAATCTGAAGTAGTGGGTGAAGTTGCCGAGTTAATGTGCGAACTGACACAGATGGAACGAGTCGCCTTTAGTAACACGGGGACAGAAGCGGTGATGACAGCCATTCGTCTGGCTAGAACGGTGACCAATCGTAATAAAATTGCTGTATTTTCCGGGTCTTATCACGGGCATTTTGATGGCACGTTGGTTAAAGCCAAGGGAACAAATGGCAGTCTATCTGCTGTGCCAATGACACCAGGAATTCCACCCAATATCGCGAATGATATTTTGATATTAGAGTATGGAAATTTTCAATCTCTCGATAGTATCAAAAACCACGCTCGCGAATTAGCGGCGGTTCTCGTTGAACCCGTACAAACCAGTAATCTCAGCTTACAGCCTCAAGAATTTCTCCAACAGTTAAGGCAATTGACACAAGAGGCTGGAATTGCATTAATTTTTGATGAAATGGTTAGTGGCTTTCGCATTCATCCAGGTGGAGCGCAAGCCTGGTTTAATGTTTCCGTCGATATAGCAACCTACGGTAAAATTGTTGGGGGAGGAATGCCGATAGGCGTTATCGCAGGTAAAGGGGTTTACCTGGATGCGATCGATGGGGGAATGTGGAATTATGGGGATTCCTCTTATCCTCAAGCGCAGAAAACATTTTTTGCCGGGACGTATTGCAAGCATCCTTTAGCTATGGCGGCTGCGCGAGCTGTACTTAAACATATCAAGCATCATGGATTCTCGCTGCAACAGCAGTTGAATCAACGGACATCTGAGTTTGTGGCAAGCTTAAATAGCTATTTTATAGAGGGTGGATTACCGTTTCAACTAGAAAAATTTGGTTCCCTTTTCGGCTTTATCACCTCAGATAGTTTTGTTCGTGCCAATGATTCTAATGTAACAATGATGATGCAGTTATTGTTTTACTACAATCTAATTTATCGGGGAATTTTACTTCGAGGTAAGGGGGGATTTTTATCAACAACCCATACCGATGACGATATTAATTCTATAATTAAAGCGGTTAAAGATAGCGCCAATGAACTGCAAGCGGTAGGATTTGTTCCCTAATGCAGCAAGGTTGCCAAATCGCTGGAAAACAGTTCAAGTAGCATTACCCCTTCTGTCTATAGCTTCACGGGATGAAGCTATAGACAGCCTATGGGCTTTGTCTTCTGTGAGTATTCAACCGGACATAATATGAGTCAGGATTCGATTTGTGCGATCGCGTCTTCTGGTGACATACCCCTTTCAAGGACTAATTTAATCCCAGGTAGATATTTATCCATCATTGTCACATTGGCATAAACTAGCTGTTGGATAAGAGCAAAACTGAGTCTATCCCCCTCGACATCAATACTGGTTTTGTAGCGAATCTCACCATCGGTGAAGTCTAATTCAAAATTACCAATCATCATGCCATAATTGGCTCTAGCGATAAACTCTCCCAGTGTTCGACGCTTGGTTTTTGGCACTTTTATGGGACCAATTGAGTAAAAAACAAATTGCTCTTCGTCTTCTCTGGCTTTAGCGTAACAGTTCCAGCTTCCATTATCTCCCTCAAATGCCAGATATAAAGCGGGTTCTCCTTGAATTTTGGCATAAGACCAATCATCTTCTGTAAAGAAGTTGACCATTGTCTGGAAAATGGGTTGGGTTGTAATAGTGTCTTGAGGTGTTGCTTCTGGGGTATCTTGAGCTAATTCTTGGAAGAAGTTAGATATTGCTCCAACTGTTTCATTTGCGAAGTCTTTCGCTACAGTATCCAGACTACCACCGACTAAATCTGTGAAGAAATTAGTGATAGCTTGAGAGATTTCTTCAGAGTCAGGTGTTTCTGTAGATAAAGCTTGGGGACTAAGATAAGACCAAAAGGTACGGTAGCCTGTTTCACCTGATTCCTGTTGCTGTTTGACTGATAGAGCTAACCAACTTTCGGTGGATAATACAGAGTAAGGGGATTTGGAATTGTCAGGTGTCTCGTCAGTTTTCTGTGTTTCCGATTTTTTGTTATTAGACTGGGATGTTAGTTCAGGTTGCAGTTGGCTAAGATTTACAAGGTAGGCTGCGGCTTCTTCAGCATTTGTGGCTTTTTCTAGTAAGAGGGAGAGTAAGTCAGGTTGTAGGCTAGCTTCAATTTGGATGTTAGGTGAGGGTTGGAAGTCACCGTTGGTGAGGGGGGTGCGGACTTCGGGTTTGAGGTTGAATAAGGCTTCGGTATCAATACGGTGATAGTGTTCAGGGGTTACACAAAAGAGGAGGTGACATTCGATGATTTCTTTGTCTTGTTTGGTTAGGGATAGAGCTAAGGCGTGAACAGTTAGGAAAGATTGAGAATGAGTATATAGCGTTAAATCACTGTTTAGGTAACAATGTTCAGTTTTATCAGTTTTAGGAGTCACTGGTAATTATCTCTTTTTTTTCAAAATTTTTCTCTCTTAATATCCACCAGGTTATATTCACCAATAAATACTCCATTTCTGAGCCTTTCTGTTTCTTCCTGCCAATCAAAACCTTTATACTCTAAACCCCAATCCATAATAGTACGTTCTGCCTCAAATGCATCATGTAAATTTTGCGCTAATCTAGCACATATACTCTTGGCTTCTAAATTCCCTTTTTCAAACTCTCTTTGTCCGCAAGAAATTTTTATAGCTTTTACACAGTCTCTGTATAAAATTCCTTTGAATGAAACCGTCATTGATAATTTTGGCATTGTATAGTCTATAGAGCCATAGGTTGGCCATTTCGCTAGAGCCTCTAATGCTTTTTCAGAGTCTTCAATATAGGTTGGTTCAGGCTCTTCACCTTCTGTTTCATTAAGAATAAGTAGAGAGTCTTCATCTATACCCCCTCCCAAATTATTAATTACCTTGTGAGTACCGTATACAGCACTGTTACTGTTAACCCCATTAACCATTAAAACAAAAATTTGATATGGCTCGCTCATCGTGTTTAACTTCACTAAATCAGTAGTAAAAAAAATCAAGTAATTTAAAAAAATAATTTTTTCATTATTTTTTACATCGTGTTACTTTACTAGCGTTTTTTGAGTCCAATTATATTATAAGCCAACTCGTGGCTCAACCTTTTTTTTCTTAAGCCAATCAATAAGCTCTGGATGGACAGGGGGATTTGCAAAGTGAAAGACAACCTTTTTACTCCTTGTAGGTAACTCATTGCCTTGTGGATCAAAATAATGCCATTTTGGATTAGCGCGTCGATCCCTGTATCTCTTCGTTTCTGTCATCTGTCTTAAATCCTGATCCTTAAGTTTTTTCTTGTTGGAATAGTTTCCCCCTTTAACTTGGATAATCTCATTTTCAGTTTCAACATCAATTTCAGTTAGCTCTCCTTGACTTTCATCTTTTCGAGGAATAGGCTTACCAATAGCTTCAATTGGTTCACCTCGTTTGATTGCGTCTAATGCAATCCTAGCCTCTTGAATTAAAGATTTTCTCTTAGTTTCATCAACATTTGGTAGCTTGTTTAGCAATTCTGTTCCACCAGGCAATTTATTAATAACTTTAATTTCTTCATCTGATAAATCTCCAGTAGGGACAGGAACTTTTGCTTTGGTTGAAACTTCATCATCAGGATTAATTTTTCCATAAACTGACCAGTAACCTCCTTTATTAACTGGTTTTAGTTGCTCTAGATTATGGTTATTTTTTAGATTATTTAATTTGGTTTTAATAACTTTTTCTTCAAGTTCATTTCCATTAAATCCATCTAGGTAAGTCTTAGCTTCTCCTAAAGCTTTGCGAAGAGCTTCTTTTTTTTCTTCTTTAGTTCGCTTATCCGGTTTACTTTCCTTACCTTTGTTATCTTTATTTCGCTTATCCTTCTTGCCCTTAAACAGACTCTTCGCCTTTTTCAGAACCTTATCAATAGCCTG
>CAKZMA010000748.1 GCA_937127375.1 uncultured Coleofasciculus sp.
AGGTAAAGTAACGGTGGGAGTTTGAATGCCAAAGTTACGCACATCTTGGGCTTCATGGGCTGACGTGCAGTGAATGGCGGCGGCACGGTTGAGATTGTGACGCTCAATTAGGAAGGTGTATAGTTGTTTTTTTAACCGACTTTGCTCCAACGCCCAAGGGCTGAGTTGACCCATAGTACGGACGGTATAGGGAATTTGATACCAGCGAGCGATCGCACCAGCACAGGTGGAGGCGTAGGAGAAAAGATAATGGTTGTGTATGAGGTCATAGTCTCGAATGTGTTTCCACAACCAGCGAGTCAAGGCAGCAGAAAAGATGAACTCTTTGAAAGGCGGAGAAAACCTAGGCAAAAACCAGATGGGAACTTGCTCATATTCAATGCGCTGGTTTAGGGGAATTTCAAGCCGTTGAGTTCCGTTGTCATTGGTG
Organism: uncultured Coleofasciculus sp.; assembly: GCA_937127375.1. Taxonomy (GTDB): domain Bacteria; phylum Cyanobacteriota; class Cyanobacteriia; order Cyanobacteriales; family Coleofasciculaceae; genus Coleofasciculus. Next base: position 431 of record CAKZMA010000748.1, read on the forward strand.
GTAGCAATTTCAGCGTCAATACCTTCTTCTCTTAAGGCTTTGACCATTGCCAAAACCGCTTGACTTGGACCACCTCGTACTGGGGCTATTGAGGGAATAACGTGGAGGACTTTCATGCTGTAATCCGCTCCCACCAGTAATAGAGGATAGTCAGACTCCAACGACGATACCAGGCTTCTAAAGATATATTATTTTGGCTATCAACGACACGGAAATAATCACTCCATTCTCCTGTAATCCATTTTTGGAAGGGAAAGAAAAATCCTTGTTTTGGACGATTTACTACCCAGCTAGGCAATTCTGGAACGGCTTGAATCAACAGTTGCTTTCCAGACGCTAAACGAATAGAACTGGGAATTGAAGCAATAGCTTCTAGTAAAACGCGATCAACTAAAGGAATTCGCAGCTCTAGTCCCCACGCCATACTCATCACATCACTATCTCGGAGGAGCTGATTACGCATATAGCAGCTAAGTTCCAGCCAACTCACTTCATCTTCTAAACTGAAGGTTTGAGATTGAAAGATTGGCGGTGGAACTTGACGAGTTGGTAAAGGGAGTTCAGGAAGGTATTGAAGAGCAAGGGTACAGGCTTCTTGGTGGGAGAATATTCCCCGGAAACTACGGTAAGCAGCAGTTACTGTAGGCGGTTGCTGCAAAAAGTCACCCAAGCGTTTGATATAGGGAGATTTGCCCCAGGATTCCAATGTCTTACCCAGGCTTTTGCATAGGGGGCTGAAAGTATGGAGTTTTTGGCTCAAGCTCACCATATACGGAATTTTATGAAATGAAGGATAACCACCAAACAGCTCATCACCTCCCAATCCAGAAAGAGCCACTTTGATGCCATCTTGACGGGTCACTTGAGAAATACAGAAAGTGTTGAACCCATCGATACTAGGCTGATCCAGAGTGTCTAAAAATTGGGTAAATAGTTCTCGTCCCAAGGATGCGGTGATTTTATATTCTGTATGTTTAGTTTCAAAGTGATCGGCAACTTTTCGAGCAATTTCTCCTTCGTTCCATTCAGGTTCTGCAAAGGCAATTGAGTAGGTACGTAGCTGGCTACTCTGTGTTTTCCGGGCTAGGGCAACGACTGAAGTGGAGTCGATCCCTCCACTCAGGAATATGCCAACTGGCACATCACTGACAAAGTGATGTTGAACTGAATCGAGCAAGGCAGAGCGGACTTTTTCTTTTGCCTCTGATAAGGAAGTAGTTTCAGGTGTAAAGTCGATTTTCCAATAAGAATTATGGATAAAATTGCCAGATTGCCAACGTAACCAATGACCGGCTGGTAAACAGTAAATTCCTTCTATCATGGTGTCAGGTTCTGGAACTGAACCACTAACCAAATAGCCATATAATCCCTTGGAATTTAAGCTGATGGAGAGTAGTCCAGTGGTCAGAATTGCTCTCAGTTCTGAAGCAAATACAAGAGTGGAATCAGAGTGCCAGTAGTATAGCGGTTTGATGCCTAAGGGATCGCGGACTATAACGCAAGTTTGTTCTAAGTCATCCCAGATAGCGAAAGCAAACATACCTCGCAAGTGATCTACACAGTCTACTCCAATACGTTGATAGAGTTTAAGGATAACTTCGGTATCAGTTTGAGAGTGAAACTGCTCTCCTTGAGCTTCCAGAAAACATCGCAACTCCCGATAGTTATAAATTTCCCCATTAAAGGTAATCCAGTAGCGCTGGTCAGCAGTAGACATGGGTTGGTGACCCGTTGGAGTTAGATCAAGAATAGCTAGGCGGGTGTGTACAAAAGCTGCTTGCTGCTTCGGGGAAATATAGATACCCTGATCATCAGGACCACGATGACGCAAAGATTTTTGCATCCGCCCAATGAAAGTTTCGAGGTTATTTTGATTCTGACTATTAGTCAGAATTCCGGCAATGCCACACATTTGATGAATAATTGGTTTACACTATTATATATACATCATAAATTAAGAATTAAAATAGTTTGTAAGTGTTTGTTTAAATCGCTCAACCCCAAAGGTATCAATAATGTTTTGACGAAGTATTTCAGGTTGATACAGCAAGGAATTGGAATGGTTAGCCTGCAAAATTTGAATCAGCATTTTAGCAATAGCGTCAACATCATCAGGATCAACTAAGGCTCCTAATTTACCCTGACAAAGTGCATCGATCGCCCCATCCTGATTACCACCTAAAGTCGGCTTACCACAAGCTAGAGCTTCTAGGTAAACGATGCCAAATCCCTCGCCTTTACTGGGCATAGCAAACACATCACAAAGATTATAATGATCACACATTTCCTCATCGGGAACCAACCCTGTTAAGGTAACACAATCTTGGAGGTTTAGCTTGGTGATAAGCTGTTCGATGCGAGCCCGATCGCTTCCCTTGCCAACTAGGATATAGTGAACTTGGGGAATTTGACGCCGAATCTCTGGTAGTGCCTGAAGGATGTGGTCATATCCTTTATACTGTTCACTACTCTCTAATCTAGCCACTGTTAAAATAATCGGCTGCTGTTCCGTTAAGTTATAACGCTTCAGCAGATATTGAGGTTTGGGGGCAATGTGGAAGCGCGTAGCATCAAAGGTGTTGGGTAACACTGAGATTTTAGTAGGATCAAGGTGTTGCTCGTTGAGGAGGCGATCGCGGGTATAATGGCTGACAGCTAGAATCCGGTCAGCGTGATATAAAGCTCTTTTTAAAGCAGGGCGTTGGATGTTCCAGGATTCTACTCCATGAACAACTATCCAATAAGGGACACCTATCATCCGTTTCAGACAATAAGCTGCTGGCGTAAAATTAAGATGTGTGGCTATAACTAAGCGAGGACGTTGCCAGAGTCCATGTCCTAAAATTTGGGCGGCAAATACCAAAGTTCGTACAGCCAGTGGAAAGGTTCCGGCACAATGAAATTGAGTGGAATTGATAAAATTTGCTGATGCATAAGTATCGTGCTTGAGAAAGACTTCATACTGTATGTGAGGATGTGAATTTTGTAAAGCCTTTAATAAAAAACCTGAATAAACTTGGATTCCACCTTTAAATGCAAAAATATTAGGTATCCAAACATGAATCGACTTGTCTTGTTCTTGGTCAGGCATTTTTTTAGTTAAATTTTCAGGATATTGTTTATGCAGGTAGCTAATGTATTGCGATAGATCTGCCAGGTGAAGTGTTCTGCCTTCCGTCGGGCTGCTCGTCCCATTTCAACTAGCTCTTGAGGATGGCAATAACACCATTCTAATTTTTCTTTCAGGGCTTCAACATCTCGAAT
>CAKZMA010000749.1 GCA_937127375.1 uncultured Coleofasciculus sp.
CAGAGGTTGGTGAGAAGATGGCATAGTCTCGAATGTGAGGCAGCGTTTTCTAGTTTACAGGCTATTGGTACAGTTGGTTTATATTACCGGGCAGATCTTATATTAAATAGAACCTTAATTTCTGAGCTTAACAGATTTAAGTCTTAGAGCAGTAGCGATATCTTTACCTTGGTAATCCTGTTTCACAGCTACAAAATCATGACTAGGAATCCGGGAGTTCGTCTCATGGTTAATTTCTAGCAGTCTCATCCGAAACTTCGACTTGGGAATTTCAAAAATGACATAGCCAATTGACTCAAGTAATTTTACTGTTGGTTGCTGAGCAATTGGTTTTTTATGTTCCTCAAATAGAATCACATCGGGTCTATGGGTTCGGAAAAACTCCAATCCACTTTGGAGAATAATTTCTTCGTGTCCCTCAACATCTAATTTCATCAGACGAATAGTGTCAATAGCTAGACTTGAGAGGTAGTTTGCTGTATTTTTCTTCTGTACCTGGATTATCGTCCCAGAACGACCTATTTTCTTTGACAACGAAGCTCTGCCGCTGTTATCTGTCGGTATGAATAAGTCTATTATTCCATCATCTTCAGATAAAGCTATATTATGCAACGTAATTTGACTATAACCATTAATTTGGGCTGATTTTTTTATCAGTTCAGCTAGATTTTGCTGTGGTTCAAAAGCATGAACATGACCGCGCTGACCAACTAACTTAGATGCGTACATGGTATATAAGCCAAAGTTAGCCCCGATATCAAGAACAGTATCACCGGGTCGTAGAACTTTCTGAAAAACCCAACTGATCTTTCGATCCAGATCACCAAAATAGTAGATTGGACGACCAACGTAGTCATCAAGATTTACAAAAATCATTGAGCCATCGTAAAGCTTCGTCATCACGATTGGTTCTGATGTTCGAGAAATAGCACGAAATAATGATGTATTGGCAATTGTACCCCTACCACTGTAGAGAGGGTATAATTTACAAATATTTCTAATATTACCTCGCAAAAAATCTGAAAAATTTAATTTTGTTTTCATAATGTGTAAAATGTGTAGGTTGACTGTTGGAGTGCATAGTGTTAGTTAGTTGTGGATTATATCACTAAGCTAGTCATACTCATATTATTTGTAACATTAATTCATCTAAGTGGGAGTATTCAACTGGACTTGATATAAGGCTTGTATACTGCTAGTGAAACGGGATTAGGAATCCTGCACCGTGGTCAGATTATTCCGGGCAGGTGTAAAACTGGGATTGAATTGAATGGCTTTTTGATACTGTTGGATGGCTTCCTCTAACTTTCCTTGCTGTTCAAAGGCATAGCCGATGATATTATTCGCTAGGGTATGTGTACTCGCTGTTTTGCCCGGTGAATCAGGCAGTTGCAGTGCTTGTCGAGATGCTGTGATGGCTTCTTCCCAACGACCTTGAGCCGTCAATGCTATCCCTAAATAAATGTAAGTCCAGCCATTGTTTGGCTCATTTTCAATAGACTCCTCAAAGGATAAAATAGCTTCTTCCATTGATTCAGGATCACCCGTAAGCATGGCTCGATTCAAAAGCATAATACCGAGATTGTAGTTAGCTAAGGCAAGCGCTTTATTGTCCAACTCATCCGTTGGTTCTGGAAGAGTCTCGGTTTCTATGAGCATGATATCTTCTAAGCCTAGATTTTTGTAGGCTTGAGCATATTTCGGTACAGCCGCGATCGCACGATTGATTGTCTCCTGAGCATCATCCCTAACATCTTCTAATTGTCCTGGGGATTGAGCCGTAAATCGCAGGTCACAAAACGCCGATTTATATTGCCTAATGATAAGTTGATGGGGAATGTCTAAAGTGTCCATCGCTTCTGACAATAAATGACAACTTGCGCCATTACCGATGTAAGGGTTGATTTGAATCCCACGGCGAATAACCTGGATAGATTTATGGAATTCACCCACCTGACGCCACGCGATGGATAGATCGGTGTAGGAATCGAGATCCTCTAGGGAACGCATTTCTTCAGGTAGACGTTCGACAGCACGCTGAAACTCAGTTGAGGCGTCCTCAATTTCTCCCTGCTGGTGGAGAGTAACCCCCAGATTGAGGTAAGCTTCAAAGGAATTGGGTTCAAGTTCAAGGGCGCGACGAAACGACGCGATCGCGTCTGCTAATTGTCCTTGATCACTCAGGGCTTTACCTAGATTTGTGTAAACTTGAGCGTTGTTGGGTGCAAATTCCAGACTTCGACGAAACGACGCGATCGCGCCCTGAAATTCTTCCTTCTGGTAAAGGGCAATCCCTAAAGCATTGTAAGCTGTGGCATCATCAGGGATATTCACAATACGGCGATAGGTTTCAATCGCTTTTTCCCATTCCCCTCTCTCACCCAAAGCATTTCCCAAAAGTTTATAGGCACGATCTAGGCTAGGATCTAATTCGATGGCACGACGGTAAGTATTAATCGCCTCATCCAACTGCCCCGCCTCGGCTAGCGTCATGCCTAAATTAGTGTAGAAATTAGCATTTTCCGGGTTGAGTTCGATAGCGCGACGACTGGCGGCAATGGCGTCTTGAAACCGCCCCATTTCTGATAAGACATTGCCAAGATTGTTGTGGGCTAAAGCCCAGTTTGATTCAAGTTCAATCGCCCGACTAAACGCCGCGATCGCTTCCTGCCAATGTTCGCTTCTAGCCAATGCTATGCCTAAATTGTGGTAGGTGCTAGCCTCGTTAGCATTTCTCTGCAAAGCATAGTTCCAAATCTCGGTTGCTTGTGCTTGGGTTTTCAGCATAAGGGCTAACATATTTGGGTCGAGTTGAATAGCCTCATACAACGCCTCGGTTGCAGCATCTTTTTGGCCCAAATCACGCAACGCTTGAATCAAACCGCTACGGGCGGCGGTAGATTCAGGATCAAGTTCGATGGCACGGCGGAAAGCTTTAATGGCTTCCTCTAGTTTCCCTTGAGCGTAAAGATTGAAGCCCTGTAATCGATAGTACCCTGCCTGATCAGAGTCAATTGCAATTAACTTGTGCTTTATTGTTTCTGTGTTAGCAAAGTTTTCCGGGATTGCCGTAAACCGAGAGTCTTGAATTAGCCTCTCTAGAGGGGACAAGCGGTTTCCTGAAGTTAGTGGAGAGGTAGGTTTAGTCTTTATGTTCCTTCTTTCCTGGGAGTCGATAACTGTAGGTAGCAAATAATCTTTAGTACTAGAAGCAATGGCTTGGTTGTTAGCAATAGCTAACTCTGCCTGCCATAAAACTGTTGTAGCTGTCAGTGCCAAACCGATTTTAACAAGTTTCATTGTCATAAAAGCCTTCATCTTGCCAGAAAGTTATAAATTCACCGAAGTATTAGTGATGTTGAGCATCTCATTGTTGCTTGTACGTCATGCTATCTACATTGTAGTTTGTATTCTCTTTGTCTATTACATCCTATTTTGGTCAAGGTAGTCTGTTGTTATCTAGTCAGTTATACTCCTTACTCAGTTAAGAGTCAGGGCGGGTTTTGAATGAACGTTTGTTCCAACAAAAACACGAAAGCACATAAACCCGCCCCTACATCAGGACGGGTTTTGAATGAACGTTTGTCTCAACAACAAGACGAAAACACATAATCCATCCGTGTCTAAATGTGAAAAACAGTACTGGCAAGCCTTTGAATTGCTCCCCTCTTACTCCCCTATCCCACTCTGACAGGTGTAGATTTTTTACTTTAAAGTGAGGGCTGACTTGGTGTTCGGCACACTATTGCCTGTTTCCTGTTCCCTCAGCGAAGCTTAATGATTCAGGTGTAGAGAAAGATATGATCCCAGATGTAATCGATTAATCGTTTAGCATCATTTAAAGGCAGAACCTGACAACATCCT
>CAKZMA010000750.1 GCA_937127375.1 uncultured Coleofasciculus sp.
AAGTTGAGGATTTATTTATGCGGGCGGTTCGGGCTTGGTGTCAGAGAGTGGAAGCCGACTCTTCACCGTATGTGGCGTAACGTGAGTGTGAATTGTGTAGGGGCGGGTTTCACCACTATCTTTTCGGTTGCAACCAGATGTAACTAAACCCGCCCCGACTCAGGTTTCTAGACTTCCCGTGAAGAGTCACAGTAGAAGGAGTTGCAGCATGAATCCTTTTGTTGGTGTTTGTCAAGATTTGCTCACCGAGACGGAGTTAAGAGAATTAGTGGAACAGCTAGCCACAGCGCCGAGTTATTATTTTCTGCGCTGGAGTCATCAAGTTAGTGGAATTGTGGACAAATTACCTGATGATTTTTCCTCTCCTGAAGGACAGATGTTTAATTGCGATCGCGAATTGCGCTGGAAACGCCAAAATGACCGTTATAGCGTCCTTGTGTTGTCGAATACGGGTGAGGTTCCAGGCTTTAAATCGATTATTGATGATACAGAATATGCCAGTGAATCTGAGGATAAATCCTATTGGAAAACTGAACAACGCCCAGCTTATGGGTATCCTATCAATGAAACCCGATTTCCGCGATCGCTTATTTATCCAGAGAGTCTGGATGTGAGTAATCGTTCCTCGAATCAGCCGAAATTAGCCCAGCGTTATTTTATCGCTCAACCCACCGCAACGGTGCATTTTGTTGCTTTAACTGTGGAGTTGCCAAAATGAGTTATAATAAACCCCGTCCCCGCCCTCAGCTATCCCAAAGTATTGCCCAGAAACCTTATCATCTGATTCCTTTACCGAAACAGAAGCCGCAATTACAACCGCCTAAAGGACAAGATCAATATTATCGCGATCGCGAAGCGTGTTCCGAAGGAACGTATCGCGTCCATGGAAGGTTACATCTAAAATTAACGGTTCAAACCGGATTACACGTTTCTACGGGTGTTGTCGCCCTGGGAACGGATGTGGGACAAAAGTCGATTCCCTTGATTAAAACGATGATTCAGGGAAGTGCAGGACAATTAATGATTCCTGGGAGTTCTCTTAAAGGTGTGGTACGGTCTACCTATGAAGCAATTACCCGTAGCTGTTTGTGTAAAACGAGGGCAAAATCCAATCAAATCCCCCCAGGCTATCAGGAATGTCGCGACAAAACCCAACTCTGTCCGGCTTGTCGGGTATTTGGGGCGCTGAATTGGCAAGGGTTAATTCAGTTTAGGGATGCTGAGTGTGAATCCACGGAATTTCGTCCTGGATTTATGCCATCTCTCTATCAGCCTCGTCCTCGTGAATATCCGGGTTATTTTAAGCAAGGAAAGGTGGCGGGACGTAAGTTTTATTATCACACGATTCGGGCAGTTGATAAAGGACAACAGCAGGGAATATCGGTACAACAAGCGGTGAAAACTTTTGGGTTTACCACATCATTACCCTATCGAAATTTAACCCAAGCAGAACTGGGAACCCTACTGATTGTACTCGGACAAGATACACAACACGCCATCGCCCTGAAAGTTGGTGGCGGTAAACCGATTGGGATGGGGACAATGACGGTTGAGGTAACGAGTATAGAACCTGTGGATAATATACGCGATCGCTATTTATCTTACCGAAGCCAATCCCAACCCCTCACCGGAAAACCCTTGCAACAGTTTATCCAACAGGCGATTCAGGCGGCGCATCGAGAATTGGTGCAATCTCAGCCATTGCAGGAGTTAGTCAAGGTGTTAGGATATCCGACAAAGCGAGAACCGCCGGAAGGAATGTATTAGAAAACCCAACAACCCCCAATCCAACTAACTCCCCTCTCCTCGCAGGAGAGGGGCTGGGGGAGAGGTTCTTTCCAAATTATATTATTCTTTTCTATATGGTAATAACAGAAGACTTAACCGAACTCCAGTGGCAAATTGCCCATGCGATCGCGCAAACCCTAGTTCAAGCGAACACAGATGTGAATGAACTAGGAAAAGCGATCGCCTATCTTCGCAATTACGCCACCCAAGACGGAACCAAATTGTTTGATTATCTCAAAACCTTGGTCAGAAATGGCAGACAAATTGGACATAGTAAGCGAACGTCTGACTACTACCAAGCGATTGACAATGCTTGTAACCAATACCTAAAAGCCTATCAAGATAATCCCCCAGTCATGTTACATATTTTAGGCTGGTCTTATCGGCTAATGCGTTATTACCAAAACGCTGAACCTGTTGGCGAAATTAGCGCCCCCGTCGTCGAGTCAGCGCGTCAAGCGGAAATTGCTGAAGTGGTTAGCACTCATGATTTTCAGGTGGGTCAAGTCTTGGACGCCACGGTTACAGGCGTTAAGGGAAATAAGGTAACATACACGATTTTGGAAACGATTAAATTAACCGAAAAAGAGCCAAAAAAAGCGAAATTGCTTTCTGAAGGGCAAAGAGTCAAGGTTGAGATTATGGATCTCAAGGAGGATGGAAGTCTCAAAAAGGTTAAATGCGTTGGTTGAAATAACTTTGTTGGTGGTCATTGAGATGAGTCTGAGATTAGGATAGAAGGTAAGCTCATGGTTAAAACCGTGAGTTTGTAAAAATTGATACATATTCGGGAGGAAAGATGTCTGAATAAGCACTCAAAATTGACTCAACTGTTGCAAGCAACTTCTAGCTGGCGTATTTAACAATAGGTAACAAACAATGCAAAAAGACTCGAAGTCATTGGTAGCTGACCCTGTAGCAGGTTTAGCCGAATTAGATTTATCTGCATACCCGTCACCGGATGGTCATGACTTTACGCTCCAAGATGACGTACCGGACAATAATCTACAGCCGTTGGTTTTGACGGATAAGTTCCAAGAAAACCTTACACACTCGAAGCCGACGCAAAACCGCGCAAATTTCCAACCTAAATTTTGTTCTTGGAAGGATTTGCGGAAAGTTCAGATACTGGTGGCAATTGCCTCAGCGCTAATCGTTGGCGCTAATAACCTTGTCCAACTTGGGCAGAACTTGGATATTAGTAACCGCTTTGACTTGTTTTTCCTGGATCTCGATGTGGAGCAAGTTAAGCCGGAGTCTGACAAAAACGACTAGACATATCTGGATGATATCAGGGTAAGCATCCTACCTCACTGGGGAGAGTCGCTGATATGCTACCACTCTCCCCGAATTCATACGGCTGTTTTGAGTTGATACCAACTTGACTTTTAGAACCAGTACGGTTATCTTTGATTTGGCTAGAGGAGTTAAGTTTCCGCAAGCGGTAATCGCTTGATAAACTTACCCCGCAAGGGGATGGAAACACGCCTCTAGAAGTTGACTCAACTGTTGAGTCGTCTTTCACCTCTTCCCCGCAAGGGGAACTTTATTGATTAAAATCGTAGGGGCGCACCGACGTGCGCCCAGAAAACGTGAGCGAGTAACCGCAATGGGGAGCAAAATAAACCTCGCCAAGACACTGCGATCGCTCTATCAACTAAATCCCCGCAAGGGGACTGAAACCACCAAATCCTACCTAAAATAGCATGTTGCCAACTTGAAAGCCAGGAAATAAATTTCTTATCTTTAAGCTCAAGTAAGCTAAAGCTTACTAGCTAAGTCTTTGAACCCGTTTTAACGGGTTTAAGCTTTTAGCCCGAACTTTAGTTCAGGGCTACTTTGGGATTGATATAGGGGCTACCCACTCCTCGATTTTAGGAAAGGGCGGGTTTTGCGACAAAAGTTATCGGTTACACCGCGATCAAAACCCCTAAACCCGCCCCTACAACCCTGGATCTGGGTGAAATAATTACCCCCTCCATTTTAGGAAAGGGCGGGTTTTGCACCAGACGTTATCAGTTACACCGCGATCAAAGTCCCTAAACCCGCCCCTACACCCCGGATTTGGGTGAAATC
>CAKZMA010000751.1 GCA_937127375.1 uncultured Coleofasciculus sp.
GCTAGTAAGGTGAAAAGTATTGTGACTGGGGGCATAGAATTGAAATAACCACAGCCCCTCCTCGGTACGACGGTAACAATCTACTCGTTGCTGTCTGGTACTAATCAAGACATATTCTTGCAGACTGTCGAGGGTTTGATAGTCGATGAATTTATCCCCTCGGTCAAAGGCTTCGGTAGAGTCAGAGAGGATTTCAATGATTAGTTTGGGATAACGCTTATAGGTAGTAGTTTCTGCGTCGCGGGGGTCACAAGTCACCATCAAATCAGGATAGTAGTAACAGTTGCACTCTTCAAGTCTGGCTTTGACATCGGCAAAATAGACGCGACAGTCTGACCCCCGTAGGTGGCTACGCAGCAGAGTGTAGAGGTTTCCAGCAATAGTATTATGGCTGTCGGTTGTCCCCGCCATAGCGTAGGCTTCACCATTGCGATATTCGTGTTTGGTGTCGCTGGTGGCTTCGAGTTGGAGGTACTCGTCAGGAGAGAGGCGATAATTGTCTGGGGTAGCAATCATGAATGAGGAAGGGGCGAATTGGGTAGTGGTGTTTCTAACTTAGTTCAATAGTTTCTGTACGGGGACACAACGATACAATGACATCATGGCACTATCAAGATAGTTATGAAGAAAAGCGCGATCGCGATACCCATTGACACTATCGCCGAATTCTGCCGCAAATGGAACGTTATCGAATTTGCGCTATTTGGCTCTGTTTTGCGTGATGATTTTCGCCCTGACAGTGATATCGACGTTATGGTTAAATTTCACCCTGACGCTCACCCCAAATTCAGCACCCTAGACCAAATGGAAGGGGAACTGAGGGCAATCTTCGATCGGGATGTGGATTTAGTGACTCGCCCAGGTGTTGAAGCCAGCCGTAACTATTTACGCCGTCATACCATCCTCTCCTCTGCTCAAGTGATTTATGCCACGAAATCTCCAATTTCTGCTTGATATGCTGCAATCGGCGGAGTTGATCGAAATCTATACTGCCCAATGTACAAAAGATGAATTTCTCAACAACATACAACTCCAAGACTCGGTTATTCGGAGACTCTTGATTATTGCCGAAGCTGCACGCAGAATCTCGGAAGATACTCGCCAAACCTTACCCGATGTTCCCTGGAGAGAAATTAACGGTATGCGAAACCGTCTGGTTCATGAATATAACGATGTTGACCTGGGTATTGTTTGGGATGTCATCCAGTTTGAAATTCCACTCTTGATTGAACAGTTAAAAACACAAATGCCCTCGGAATAAGCAGTCTGTGTCAACAGCCGAATCCTCTGCCCAAAAACTTCCCTCTTGCCCATGACCAAACCTAACACCATTCCCGCCGTTTCTGTCACCTACACCCAAGCTGGCACTTCTACTCGCCTCAATGAGCTAGGGATGCGCCCGATGCAGGAACGGGCTTACCAAAAGCGGGGGGAACAATACCTGTTGATTAAATCCCCCCCTGCGTCTGGCAAAAGTCACGCCCTCATGTTCATCGCCCTGGATAAACTCGAAAACCAGGGATTACAACAGGCGATTATCGTTGTTCCTGAAAAGTCCATCGGCGCAAGTTTTCACAATGAACCCCTGAGTCAGTTTGGCTTCTGGGCAGATTGGCAAGTTGAACCCAAGTGGAACCTCTGCGACGCACCCGGTACTGATGGCGGTAAGGTCGATGCAGTTCGGAAATTCCTTGATAGTGATGCCAAGGTGCTAGTCTGCACCCATGCCACCTTTCGCTTTGCCGTGGATAAATTTGGGGTGGAAGCCCTGGATAACTGCTTGATTGCAGTCGATGAGTTTCACCACATTTCCGCCAACCCCGACAACAAACTAGGCGATATTATACGTCAACTGATGAGTCGCGACAAAACCCATATTGTGGCGATGACAGGTTCCTATTTTCGCGGGGATGCCGAAGCGGTGCTACATCCTGACGATGAGGCGAGATTTGATACTGTCACCTACACCTATTACGAACAGCTCAACGGCTACCAATACCTGAAACAACTGGATATTGGCTACTATTTCTATGCAGGAAGCTACACCGACGCCATCATGGAGGTACTCAATCCCCAAGAGAAAACCATTATCCACATCCCCAACGTCAACTCCCGCGAAAGTACCAAAGATAAAATCCGTGAAGTCGAACACATCATCGAGGAACTAGGGGAATGGCAGGGAACTGACCCCGCAACCGGGTTTCAACTCGTACAAACCGCCGATGGTACAGTCTTGAAGATTGCCGACCTTGTAGATGACGACCCCAGCAAGCGAGATAAAGTCACAGCTACCCTGAAAGACCCCAGACAGAAAAATAAGCGCGATCGCGTGGATATCATTATCGCCCTGGGTATGGCAAAGGAAGGCTTCGACTGGATTTGGTGTGAACACGCCCTCACCATCGGTTATCGTTCCAGCCTCACCGAGATTGTCCAAATCATCGGTCGCGCCACCCGTGATGCCCCCGGGAAAACCCACGCCCGTTTCACCAACCTCATCGCTGAACCGGATGCCAGCGAAACTGCCGTGACTGAGGCAGTCAACGACACCCTCAAAGCCATTGCTGCCAGCCTCTTGATGGAACAGGTGCTTGCCCCCCGCTTTGAGTTCAAACCCAAAAACCCCAACAATCAACCCACCCCTGGCTTTGACTATGGGGAAAACGGCTACAATCCCCAAGGGTGCAATGTGGGGGTGAATGCAGAAACGGGACAAATTCAACTGGAAATTAAAGGACTGGCTGAACCCAAGAGCGAGGAAGCCCAACGGGTTTGTCGGGAGGACTTAACCGAACTGGTGACAGCTTTTGTCCAAGATAAGCCCACCATCGAGCGCGGTCTGTTTGACGAAGAACTGGTGCCAGAAGAACTAACCCAGGTGCGGATGGGCAAAATTATCACAGAGAAGTTTCCCGATTTAGAAAAGGAAGATCAAGAAGCAGTTCGTCAACACGCGATCGCGGCGCTTAACCTCGTCCAACAAGCCCAGCAAACCGTAAATGAAAAGGGTGGGACGTATAATGTGAATTCCAGTAATGGCGAAGGGACGAAAAACACCGCCCTCATCGACGGAATCAGGCAGTTCGCCCTCTCAGTAACAGAACTGGACATGGATTTGATCGACCGCATCAATCCCTTTGGGGAAGCCTACGCCATCCTAGCCAAGTCCATGAGCGAAGAACGGCTCAAGCAAGTCGCAGCAGTGATTGCTGCCAAGCGAATCAGTCTCTCAGTTGATGAAGCCAGAGAACTCGCCAAACGCGCCGTGCGATTCAAGCAGGAACGGGGACGCTTACCCTCCCTCACGGCAACTGACCCCTGGGAAAAACGCATGGCAGAAGGGGTGGCTTTCCTGCAACGCAAAGTGAAGGAGGAAAACAATGCCTAAACATACCACCGATGCCGATTTAGACTTACTCGCAGAATTGGGCGTAGATACCGCCCCGCCGCCACAAATCAAGCGCACCCCCAAAGAAGAACGGATTATCGCCGGGTTTGAGGAAATTGAACGCTTTGTCACCGAACAAGGGCGACTTCCTCAACACGGGGAAGACCGCGATATTTTTGAGCGCATCTACGCCGTGCGCTTGGATCGTCTACGGAACTCAGAAGAATGTCGCGCCCTCCTCGAACCGTTAGACTCACGGGGTATCCTCAATGCTGACACCGATTTTAACCTCCCTCCAGAAACAGATCTGGATGATGAAGCCCTGTTAACCTCCCTGGGGGTTGAGGCAACACCAGGGAACGATATTACCCAGCTTACCCATGTGCGATCGCGCATCGTTGCCGGAGGCAAATCGCGTCAGGAGATTAAAGCTGCCGAGGAAATTGCCCAACGCACCCCCTGTCAGGACTTTAAAC
>CAKZMA010000752.1 GCA_937127375.1 uncultured Coleofasciculus sp.
CGCTCGTCGTTGCGCTTGTCGTTGCGCTTTAGCGCCTCCAGGATTAGGGATCAGGGATTGAGACATTCTACCCTGTTCCCTAGGTAGAGCAGCTTTAGTCAACTTAGCGGCGTCTTGGGTAACGTTATTATCCCTCAACCCCACCCCTACAGCTCGGCTTAGAGACGTTGCATGCAACGTCTCTACATTGCTCCCCATTTTTATCAAACTCTCAGCGAAATTCACTTGAGCATAAACCGCCGCCCGACTTAGAGGTAAACTAGATAATTCAGCCTGAACTTGAGGAACTAAAGCTTGAGCATCTGTCCAATTTTGGGTTTCAATCAGCAGGCTGAGTTGGTTGAGTTGGGCTTCCACTTGGGTAAGAGTAGTGGTTGCTGTTGAGGCGGCTTGTTGATAATAGGCGATCGCGTCTTCAAATTCCTGTAACGCTCTAGCTGTATTTCCCAGGCTAAATAGCGTCGCACTTTGGTCAGCGACTGCATCCAAGCGCTGAGTTATTGCCAAACTTTGCTGCAAAACTTGTTGTGATTCCTCCAGATTACCCACCACTTGCAACGCGACGCCCAGACTGCGTAATCCGGCGGCTTTGAGTAACGAATCCGGCTGAGTTTGAAGCTGGGTTTCCATTCGCTCTAAGGTAATCTGCGATCGCCGATAGAGTCCCAACGCTTGTAGAACTTGGGCTTGATTAATTTGGCTCCCGAATACACCCGTTTGATCCCCCGCGTCTTGATACGCCTGTTCTGCCTGTTTCCAGGTATCTAAAGCCGCTTCCATTTGTCCTTGGGCATAGTGGAGACTGGCTTGAGTATTCAGTAGTTGGGCGAGGAGGCGTTGATGATTGGAAGTGGGTTTGAGGCGATTAGCGACTAGATTTAAGCTTTGGGTAATCGTTTGTTCCGCCTCTTGCCATTGTCCCAACTCTTGATAGGCTAAAGAAAGATAACTTAAACTCAGAGCATGGTGGATGCGATCGCCTTGAGCTTGGTAGGCTTGCATCGCTTGTTGCCAAACCCTAATCGCTTGCCAAAAGCGTCCCGCTGCATAGAGGGCTTTGCCTTGTTCGAGTTGAGTTAAAGCCTTGTCATCCTCCTGAACTGAGTTTATATCCTGTTCCCTGTGATACTGTTCCCGACTCAAGACTTGAACCTGAGTTGATCCCGTAAGCGGTATCGACGGATGCTGCGCTTGGGTGGGAAAAACCCAGGTGATCAGAAACAATGTGAGTAATCCTAACCCGATACAGCGACTGAAAACCTTGAGGCGTGAGGAGAATATCGCTATTTTTTGAGTTCGCGATCGCCTTATAATTGTTTTGAGTCTGATGCGAGGCAACAATGTCATAATATCCAGTCCGATAGCATTGTCATTGCATCTTGGTGAAGGGGTAGAAGGTAATGCTTTTAATGCTCCTGTACCAATAACTATGGGTATGATAGGCAACAATAAAGCTGGACATGATCTGAGGGAAAGGATGAAAAAGTTTTGAGTAATACCAAATCCGGTTTAACTATCCCCTTTCTAATCCAGTCCGCGCAGGCGGACTTTGTTTGTGTAGCAGCGATTTTAATCGCCATGACAACATGGTGATTACTCATTTAAGCATGTTGCTGATTTATACCAGGAACTGTGGGGAGTAACGTCAGGAACATGAGCCACTAACTCAACCTGACCTTGGGAATTAATGATCCATCCTTGAGCTTCTACAATGGGGGCGCGATGATCAGAAGGAGATTTTTCCCCGACTTCCCCATCTTCCCCATCTCCCTCATCACTCAACCCTAAAGTCCGTAAATCCTGCCAAAGGGTTCGACCTCGCAGGGTTTGAGTTGGGTCTTCGGGTAAACCTCCTCGTCCAGTTACCACAAAGGAATTGCCTTGCTCCACATCGCAAGCTGTAACAATTTGGTTGCTGGGTTCAGTAAAGTTTTCCGGTAACCGGACTAATCCCTGATTGGGATCAATATCCTCTATGTTGATATTGACAATCCCTTTAAACTCAGCTCCAAGTGCTGATGTCGCCGTAATATCACTCTCTGGAGTTAGCGCTTCTCGAAACTGCGTACCAAAAATACCAAACGCATTAACCGTAACCCGACCCCCTGCTCCCGCTTGAGCATTAGCACTAATATCGCTATTGTTAAGTGCTACTAAATTACCCGTATCAATTCTAATATTACCGCCATTAGCATTTTCAGCATTCGTGCTGATTTGACTCTGATTCTGTAGCAACAAATTTTGCGTTTGCAGCGTGATATTCCCCTCTGTCCCCGCTCGCGTTGTCGCTGAAATTGTACTACCGTTTTTTAACCAAATTAAATCAGCATCAACTCTCAAATTCCCTGCGGCGGCTAACTTTTCCCCATTGACCGTGACTTCTGCTCCATCTTGGATGATTAAACGTCCTGTCTCAATCGTTACATCTCCCGCTTCTCCCAATACCTCAGTCTGAGGCGGTGGAATAAAACTACTGGGAACAGAATCAGACGATGCATCGGAGCGCAAACTACTGGGAAACTTACCATCGGCGGAAATACCACTCAGTTCCACAGATTCTGATGCTCTAACCACTAATCGTCCCGCCCGCCCAGCATTTTGCGTGGTGGTTGAAATCACTCCGCCATCACGCAGGACTAATCGCCTAGTATAAACCTCAATATCCCCCGCCGCGCCTTTGCCAAAACTTTGTGTATTCAAACTACTCAATTCTAGACCATTCGCCGAAGTGCCAATTAGTTCCACACTCTCTGACGCCTGAATCTTCACTGTTCCGCCTTGAGCTGCACCTAATGTAGAAGCACCAATTCCCGCACCATCCTGAATCGTTAAGTGTCGAGTTTCAATGATCACATTTCCCGTGGCTTGAGTCGCATCCTCAAACGCATTAGACGCAATAGAACTTTTGAATCGACCATCAGGTGTTGTACCCATTAGTTCAATGGAATCGGATGCTTGAATTAGTACATTTCCGCCACGCCCTGCATCAAAGGTAGAGTTAAATATTCCACCTCCTTCGCTAGCCCTTAACTGTCGGGTTTGTACGGTTAGTTGACCTGCATCTCCCTGACCATAACTATCAGCAAATAGTTCTGAACCCACCAATTCCACCGATTCAGACGCCCTCACCATCATATCGCCGCCTGAACCCGTGCTAAAGGGAGAGGTGGAGATAAAACCACCCTCTTGCAAACTTAATGTTTCCGTATTAATAATTAAGCTATTTGCCGCACCAGAACCGAAACTTAGCGAAAATAGACCCGTACCCAACTCCGGAAGGGTAATTGTTTTCTCATCAAAAAGTGTATCTAATACCTCTTGTAGATTTCTTATGCCAATAATTTCCACTGATGAAGCATTGACCATCAAGCGACCAGCCGCCCCATCACCAAAGGTAGACGCCGAAACAAAAGCGCCCTCTTTTAGGTTCAATTGTTCCGCTTGAATCGTAATATCACCGCCGTCAATATTACCTTCGGTATTCGCCAGAATTTGTGACGCTTGCGTCAGATTCACCTGAGCGCCTCGAACTTGAATAAAACCGCTACCTGTACCACTAGCGTCTACGACTGATTGCTGGGATAGGTTAATATCTTGGAAATTTTTCACTTGTTCATATCCCAGAGTGAAACCATTAATCGTTGGCGTAATCTGGACAAAACTATTCTCACCAACACTACCTAATTCAATTCGCCCTTGGGGTGCTGTCAAATGTCCTCCCGGAAACCGCAGTTCGCCACCGACTAGGGCTAAGGTTTGACCTGAATTTACTTGTAAGCCAGCAGTCGATTGATTGCTGATTGGAGCCGGATTTGAACCAAACTGCAAACCCATTGGTACATTTATTGATAATAAGGGTGGGGTTGAGGAATTGGTGGCACTAAACTCTCGCCCATCGGGAAATTGGATACTATTGGCTGTACTCGCTAAGAAGGAGCCACCAATATCAAGTTTGGCATTTGCACCAAAGACAATACCTTGAGGGTTAATTAAAAATAAATTTGCGGCATTATTAATTTGAATTGTGCCATTAATTTGTGATGGGGTATTCCCGGTAACACGGCTGATAATATTTTGGACATCCTGATTAATCGTTTCTAGGTTAAACCAGGCTGTTGAACCGTCAGTAACCGAAAACTTATCGAAACTGTGGAATAGATTATTTCCTACTCTTGTTCCGTTCAGAATCTCACTAATATTACCATTTTGAATGACGCTTGTATCTTGGGGCAATGTGTCATCAGGTATAACTTGGGCGTGACCCATATTACTCAAAAACAGTAAGCTGCCCAACAGACTACCTGTTAAGAACAGTAATCTAATTAATCTTTGCGGAATAAAACTGCCCATAGCTGATTCTTAATTTAAGTCATGATTTAAGTAGGTTGGGTTGAACGGAGTGAAACCCAACAGGATCAACTTAGCTTCTGTGGCAATACTGTTCAGATAAGTGCTAAATTTAATTTTTCCTTCCCCTAATACTCTATGCTTTGTAGTATTGGCTTCTGTTGGGTCGAGGTACGAGACCCAACCTACTGTTCTATTTAATAACAATGAGATGTTTTGGATGACTTTAGCCCCCTCAGTCTATTATTAGGCATATTCGCCACCAGTTCGATATTACCATTGCTATCAATAACCCATCCTTTAGCCTCCACAATAGAAGAACGACGAGAGGTCAGGTTTTCCTCTGGATGGATTTCCTCTCTTGACGAAGGAGATTGCTGTCGATTTTCTCCATGTTCCGTCTCCTCCAGATTTTCTTCATCAAAATCCAAAGAACGCAAATCTTGCCAAAGGGTGCGACCGCGCAAAATTTGACTGGGGTCTTCCGGTAATCCACCGCGTCCAGTCACGACAAAGGAATTTCCGGTTTCAGCGACACAACCTGTGGCAATTTGCTCACTGGGTTCAGTAAAGTTTTCCGGTAAGCGAACTAATCCCCGATTCGGGTCAATTCCCTGAATATTTAAAGTGACTAGACCATTAAATTGTGGTCCTAAGTCTGATGTGGCAGTGATATCACTATTGGGGGTCAGTTCATCCCGAAACTGAGTGCCAAAAATACCTTGAGCCGTAATACTAACACGACCGCCTCGACCTTGACGAGCATTAGCCGTAATATCACTATTATCGATCGCGACTAAAGCATCGGTATTGATGCGGATATTACCCCCATCACTGTTCTCAGTATTCGTCGTAATCCGACTATTGCGCCGTAGCAACACATTCGAGGCGTCGAGTCGAATATTTCCCTCTGTCCCCGCCACCGTAGCTGCACTAATTCCCCCTCGATTATCCAGCCAAATCGAATCAGCGATGATATCTAAATTACCAGCGGCACCCGATGCAGTCCCCCTGACGCCAATTTCTGCGCCATCCCCCACATTTAACGCTCCGGTTTGAATCTGCAAATCCCCCGCGCCACCTGCACCACTCGTATTCGCTTCAATCGCACTGGGTACGATACCATCACCAATGATGCCAAAGGAGACACGTTCGACACCGGGATCAACACCCGTCGCCACACCCACCACGGTTACCGATTCCGTCGCATTAATCGTTAACGTTCCGGCTGTACCCGCCCCCCCGGTGGCGGCGGAAATCTGAGCGCCATCTTGGACACTTAAGCGGCGCGTGATAATCATTAAATCTCCAGCGGGTGCTGTTCCCTGTTGTCCTTCTACAGTTAACAGCGATGACGAGGTAAATAACCCACTCAAAAACCGACCATCAGCAGAAATTCCCCTCAATTCCACCGTATCGGCGTTAATCATAAGATTTCCCCCTCGTCCCCCACCCGCCGCCGACGCTGAGATTTGTGACCCATCAGCAACAATGAGTTGACCTGTATTCAGGGTAAAATCACCCGCATCCCCCGCACCCAGAGTCGCTGTGAACAACCCGCCTGGAACAACGGCGTTGGCAGGAGTTCCTCTCAATTCCACCAATTCAGCCGTTACGGTTAGATTTCCCCCTTGACCCTGACTTGTACCGCCAGGACTGGTGCTTAGGGATGTACCGTCTAGCACTCTCAATTGATTTGTGGTTATGGTAAAATCACCGGCATTTCCTTGAGCGATAGTTCCTGTGGCTAACAGAGACCCACTGGTTAAATCTGCCAACTCCGAAACCTTTAAGGTTAAATCGCCACCATCACCCCCAGCCAATGCGGTGGTTAAGATAGCCGCGCCGTTCTGCACAATCAATTGGTCGGTTTCAATGGTTAAATATCCAGCATCACCCTGTCCACCACTTACGCTAAATAAACCATTACTAGGATTAAGGGGGTCAAATGTTCTGAATAGAAGCTGCCGTGAGGGTTCTAGAGGAGTTGTGCCAGTCACGTCTACTCGGTTAGCCTGAATGGTAAGATTGCCTCCTGCACCTGCACCAAATGTAGAGGTAGACGCAAAGGAACCTTGTTGCAGTTTTATCTGATTTGCCTGAATATCAATTCCATCCCCGTTTATATCACCGAAGGTTTCCGCCACTAGGTTTGAGCCTTGAGTCAGGGTGACTTGTCCCCCCCGCACCCGAATTGTGCCACCACCTAAACCATTGGTATTGACGGCTGTGGCATTGGTTACGTTAATCATGCCAAACTGTTGTATATCTGAATAATCTAAGGTAAAACCTGGGGTTAGAGGAGTCAGATGAACAAGTCCAGAACTCGCCACACTCCCTAATTCAATTCGTCCTTGTTGTGCTGTTAGATTGGCTCTATTTAATAATAAATTTCCTCCCACCAGGGCTAAGGTTTGAGCCGAATCGACTGATAAGTTACTATTTGCTTGATGAATAATCGGTGCTGGATTTTCACCAAACTGTAAACCAATCGGTACGTTAATGGTGAGCAGGGGAGGGAGTTGGGGATTGGTGGTGCTGAATTCACTGCCATCAGCAAAGATGACACTATTCGCGGTACTGGCTAAAAAGGAGCCATTGATATTGAGTTGTGCATTCGCGCCAACTATAATTCCGTTGGGGTTAATCAGGATTAGGTTGGCGGTGCCATCTGCGGCAAGGATGCCATCTATGATGGATGTCTTGTTCCCTGTGACGCGGCTGATAATGGT
Source organism: uncultured Coleofasciculus sp. (assembly GCA_937127375.1). GTDB lineage: Bacteria > Cyanobacteriota > Cyanobacteriia > Cyanobacteriales > Coleofasciculaceae > Coleofasciculus. Next base: position 7,080 of record CAKZMA010000752.1, read on the forward strand.
TTCTATGTCTAGGTTTTGGGGGGTTAGTTTAAAGATGGCTTGGGAGTTGGTAGGAATAGAAAATTCCTCAAAACTGTGGAGGAGATGATTCCCGACTCGGATTCCGCCTTGAATCTCACCATTGGTAATGTTGGTGTTGGTTGAAAAGTTATCGTTATCGGGGATTATTTCGGCATTGGCTGTGCTGATGAAGATGAGAAGGCTGAGGAGAAGATTGCTGGGAATCCAGAGGAAAGGGGAATTTGGTTGGGGAAAACAATAGTTCATGATTAGGGTATATCTTTGAAGGAGTGTAGAGACGTAGCATGCTACGTCTCTACATCGGGGCGGGTTTAGTCACATCTGGGTGAGGTAAAAAATGATAATAGTAAAACCCGCCCCTACATAAAACTTTCTTTCTTACTCAATCACCAATTGTCTGTACTTGTATTCCGGAATCGATGCGATCGCTACCCTTCTACCCTTCTACCCTATTTCATCTAAAAATGATAAGGGGCGGCTCATGTTGGCAGCAAAGCCGAGTATTCCGCGATCGCGATGTTCGTACAATACGTTACCGTCTGCATCAAAGAGGAAGGTTGCACCTCGCTGTGTCATGTAGGCGGGATTGGGGACATAAGTTTTCCAATGGCTTAACACTTCTACCATATTCCGTAGTCTTAAGGTGGCGAGTTCAAAGGGGCGCTGATATCCACTTCCCCCAGCAAATTGAAAAAATGAGCCTTTGAGCGGCGGTAAGGGTTTCGCCTTGATAACTTCCTCATCGCCAATAAGCTGAGGGGCGTTGCGATCGCCTCGATAACCACGAAATACTTCTGCAAGCGTACCTGGGCTACCAATCCCCGCACACATTAAGAGTAGATTCAACCAAGCCCTTTGTGAGGTAGAAAGTCCCGGAAGTTTGAGACTTAACCCAGGATAGAGGTTAAGCTGGCGATGCAATTGAGCCTCTGGATCAACAAACAACCACTCCGCCGGAAATCCGGTATACTGACAAAATTGTTTTCCCGAATCAAGATTGCCTATCCCTACTGCACGAATGGCGATTCCCTTTGCTTGCAACTGTTCAGCCTCTCGCTGTAACCAGAAGGTATATTCGAGTGTGTCAAAGTCACCGAGTTGAGACCAAACGAGTACCAGGATACGAGGCGCATTCTCGCAGTTTTCCAGGAGCGATCGCGTTATATCATCGCTGACTCGTTGGCGTTGAGTTTGATGAATAATAGCGTAGGGATTCATATTAGGCAAAATTATGATGAGTAAAGATTTTTGTACCCGTGATAACAACAACTGATACCCAATCAGAGCGCGGTTGATTTCAGTTATGATTATTTATAATGTAGACCTGTAGGAGGCATTAGTAAATGAGTCTGACTTTAGAGCGTGAAATACCACCTCTTTTTGAGGATTCAACAGGAGCGATTCGAGTCGGAAATTCAAGGGTTTTGCTGGAGTTAGTGATTCGCGCTTTTCAGGATGGTGCTTCTCCTGAATCCATTGTTCAGCGTTATTCAACACTATCGTTATCTGATGTTTATACCACAATTGGTTACTATCTCCGACACCAAGACGCTGTGGAAGCCTATCTTAACCGTCGAGAGCAGTTAGCTGAATCTGTGCGTCAGCGTTTATTGAGTGTTCAACCTGATTTAAGTATAATTCGTTCTCGCTTGTTATCTCAGCAGAAACAAGGTAATAGTAATAATAATGAAATTGCTGAGTGATGAAAACTTCCACGGCGATATCGTTCGGGGATTATTTTTGCGTCAACCTAATCTGGACTTAGTTCGCATTCAGGATATTGGTCTGCGGGCAGTTGATGATCCAGCTATTCTGGACTGGGCAGCAGCAAATGATCGCATTGTCTTGACTCATGATCGTGCAACTATGCCAAACTTTGCTTATGAGCGACTGGCAAGGGGAGAGGAAATGTCGGGGTTGTTTGTTGTTAATGATAGGATGCCAATCAGACAAGTAATTGATGAATTACTATTACTGATTGATTGTAGTCAACAGTCAGAGTGGAAAGGGATTGTACTCTATTTGCCTTTGTGAAAGTCTCGTCCTTTCCGTTCCTCGTTCTCTGTCCCCTTAATACCAAGAGTACTGCAAATTTGGCTGGTGGGTTTCGACTTCGCTCAACCCACCCTATATTACAGCAGTTTGCTCTGCTATGCGGTACATTGTCGATCCCCCTAAATCCCCGTG
>CAKZMA010000753.1 GCA_937127375.1 uncultured Coleofasciculus sp.
AAATTGTCTCCCCCAGCTTCCCCAGCTTCCCCAGCTCCCCCATCTTCCCCAGCTCCCCCAGCTCCCCCATCTCCCCCATCTTCCCCCCCTCCTGTATCGGTGATCTCAATCAATCCCTGTTCGTCAGCTAGGCGTAAAAGCGAACAGCAACGAGCATGAACATATTGAATGGGAAAAAGCTGATCAGAATCCGGCTGATTGTGTTGAGAGTTTTCTCGATTCCCTCTTCCTTCTTTTGGGTGAAATTTATCGTTTAAGTCATTTTGGGACACTGATGGAAAATAGGGTATTTTAAAGCACTCTTGTAAGTAAGTAGCTAAGGCGCGATCGCCAAGTCCCAAAAGAATCCAGCCCGGAGGCAATACTTCAACGGTAAAATTGATACCAATCGCGTCAGCAGACTCTTGAGAAAGCGTTAGCAACGCTTCGGTGAGCTGATGGGCAATGTCTAAGGGAGTCTGTTGCCAAGCCGAAGATAACTTAAGTGCGATCGCTGACCGATAGCATACATAATTATAAATAGAGGTACGGTGTAAAGGTACAGTATTCGGTGTCAACTGAGCCGCTATGGGTAAGGTATTGATTCTGTCAATTGCCTGCCAAAGCTGTCGTTGAAACTGAGATTTGATACTCACATCTTTACTGAACGACTTTACCGTAAAAACTCGGTAGTTAGATGTATTTTTAGCTACTTTAAACTCCATGTACACTGAGAGACAAATGGGATCTCCATCCTAATCGATCTATGAATTTCCAACCCTCAACCTCAGACCCATCCCGACCATTCTTAACCTGGCAACGGATTCTGGATTGGGCGCAGGAACACTACCGCGATCGAACGTTTAGCAAAGATGAGCGAATTCCCACTCGTTCAGGGTTGCTGTATCTCGTGCAGCGAGGTGTAGTACGCCTAACGGGTACCACTCAACTGAGTTCCCATGACTCAACAGACGGATCATCATACCCAATTTTAGAAGAAGCCTTTTTAGGATTTGTCAGTGCAGGTCAGCCGTTTGAAATTGTCGCCCAATCGCCCTTTACTCTGTCTGCCTACTCCCATATTGACCAAACCTCAGTGTTCTGGATGTACTGGCATGAGCTAGACAATTGGCCCCACTTCCGGCGTGAGATTTTTAATGCGTTCCACTATCAACATCAGCGTAAACTCCTATGGTTAAGCACATTAGGACAACGCAAAACTATTGATCGCCTTTTCGGATTACTCACTCTAATCATTGAAGAATTTGGCGAACCGACACCCGATGGTTACTGTTTGCCATTTCCTTTAACTCACGGGCAAATTGGTAGTGCGATTGGTGCCACTCGAGTCACTGTGACTCGCTTAATGGGAAAATTACGCAAGAAGGGATTGATTAGCACCTACGGGGATAATTTAATTTGCTTACCCATGCAATCAGTTGATTTTGATGAGGATGGTTCAAAATCAAGCTAACCGGGTTTAGCATAGCCGTTGATGAGTTGTTAGCATAAAGTTTGTAGTTGCGCTGTCTTCATTCCTGCAAACCTAAACCTGAGAACCAGTCCATGAAAATAAGTAAAATAATTATCAAGGGCTTTCAACAGTTCAATAATTTCCAGTTGGATTTGGTAAACCCCAAGACAGGTAAACCCATATATAAAATATGCTTTATTGGTACAAATGGAACGAAAAAAACAACAATTTTGGAGCAAATAGTTAATTTATTCAATAATTTTAATGGTCATGAAAATGAGCCACAGCCACTGCAAAACATGCCATTCTTTGCTGTAAAATTTTCTGCCTCGTCTGGAGATTTTTTTGCCTGCCATTATCCCTGTAGCGGTTCTGGTTCGTATCGTACTCCAATAGTCTACTATCAAATAGTCTACTATAATGCTGATGTCGAACAGACTGACGAATGGCATCGGTTTGTCACTGATCCAACCCAAAAAACCGTACCACCGAACTTCTGCGGACAACACTACATTTCCAGTCAGCCAGTTCCCTCGTTTACCAGTAAGAGAGATTTAATTATTCATGTACCAGCGGATCGGTCATTGCTTTTACAGAAAGGAGATTTACCTGTAACAACACTTGACGAAGCTTTAAAGCTATTCCAAAATTTTCCAGCTTATCACTTTATATCTATGGAAAATGCCGGAGAGTTTTGGAAATTATTAATTTATCTGGTCAAAAAACGGGAGAGTGATTACCTAGAACACTTAAAGAAACCTGAAAATAAAAAGAAAACGATTGAAGAGGTTGAGGCGGAATTCAACAAAAATAATCCAGACATTCTCCAAGGAATTGGAGACTTATGGAATCGAATACTAGACAAGCCAGGTAGCGAGATAAATCGCAAACAGGAGTTGATTGCTGAATATCTAGAAATCGGAAACGCCTATAACTTTGATCCATCCACATGAGATATCTGAGAAAGTCAGCGCAGTCAAAGATAATTTCTAATCAGTGGCAGTATTCAAATCAAAGGGATAGAACTATTGATTGCGGTCGATCCTTAGTGTTGAGTTAGGACTTCCTGATAGTCTGATCGAAAGGATTAACAAAAGCTCGTGAGATTCCCATAGGAGAACATAGCACAACAATTTACTGGTTAGTAGCCGCGATCGCACCTTGTCCTTGGGGTGAACCAACATAACCCAGAAAAGCTTGCACCTGCGGCGTTGCAGGTTGCTTGTAGACATAGTAAAGTTCTCGTTGATAGGGATAATTTGCCGCTTCTGGAGTTAACCCATCGACGGGTACAATTCGCACCGTTTGTTGATCGGCAACCTGGCTATATGTGGCATAACTAATTCCATCGCTACCCAATTCTCGCAAAATGGGAGTGGTTGCATCTCGTTGCATTGTGACAATATTAGGTGTTGCACCAAATTGTCCACCGTTAAGTACCAGTTCTTGAAACGCCTGACGAGTTCCGCTAACCGGAGGGCGATTAATCACCCGAATCGGTTCTGAAGCACCACCGACTTGTGACCAATTGGTAATCTGCCCTTGAAAAATTTGCTGCACTTCCGCCTGAGTTAAGCCTCGCTGAAAGGGATTTGCCTTACCCACCACGATCGCGATCGCATCTTTCGTTACAGGTACAGCCACTAAGCCTTGGGACTGTTCTTGGGAGGTTAGAGGGCGAGAAATCGCCGCAATATCTACACTTCCGGTTAACAGCGTCCGAATCCCCTGATCTGAACCCTCAGCTTGGGTTTCCACAGTTGTACCTTGAAACTGCTGTTCAAAACTTTGTTTCAAGGCTTGATTAATTTGCACCATACTCGTCGAACCTGCTATCCGGACAATTGTGCCACTGGGGACAGCTTGGGGCGGCGGAAAAGCACTATTGAGATTCGCGGCTGGCGTTCCCGGATTGGCAGGTTGAGTGGGTGGGGATGGATTTTGAGTCGAGTTATTTTCACCTCCCGTCAATGTTCCTAAATTCATCCCCGATTGACGAGTAAACCACCAAAAACCACCCGCTAATATAACAAGTGTAATTACCAACGCAGCAATAAGTGTTCCAGTTTCGTTTTTCTGTGACATAATTAAGGGTCATTTGTCATTTGTCATTTGTCATTTGTCATTGGTCATTTGGAATCATTTCCCCTATCTTCCCCATCTTCAAGGCTAAAACTAATACAGTCGTTTCGTCTTTATGAGACATGCGATCGTGACTTCAAGTCGCCAAATAACCAATCACCTCTAGCTTACCTGGTAATTGTCCAGTTTTTTCGCATCCCCCTTGTCTCCCTTATCCCCCTTCCTTCCCTAGAGTGACAAAAGAGCGCCAGAGCCAGTCTAAATGATTCGTGAACAAAAATGGGACTAAAAACCTTGTCTAGCAAGGCTTGTTATTTTACAACTGATTTAGACGCCTGATAGCTTTACAAAACAACAAAAGCTAGCTGGAGTCTGTTGGGTTTCACGTTGTTCAAACCAACCTATCAAAGTCATACCAAATCCGGGTTAGTCATCCCCGTTATAACCCAGTCCGCGCAGGCGGACTTTGTTTGTGTAGCAGCGATTTCAATCGCCGTGGCAAAAGGGGGTAACAAAGGCGAATTTGGTATTAGCACCGCTATAGTCCCAGAGGGATTTTAATCGCCGTGGCGGGGGTTATTAAACAATGAACAATCAATAGCGAATACGCGGGTCAATTAAAGCATTGATAATATCAATCGCAATACTCGCCATCACCACAATCGCCCCAAAAAACACCATAATTCCCTGCACTGTCGGGTAATCTCGTAACTGAATCGCTTCATATAATCGATTCGCTAATCCGGGCCACGAAAAGGTCACTTCTGTTAATACCGCACCCCCTAACAACGACGCAAAAGTGAGTCCCATTACCGTAATCACCGGAATCAACGCATTTTTCAACGCATGACGTAGCAAAATTGTCCGTTCCTGAATCCCTCTAGCGCGTGCAGCTTCTACATAATCAGCCTTCAGCGTTTGCTTGAGATTCACCCGGACGATGCGCTCAAAAATTCCACTCAGGAGAATTCCTAAGGTTAGCGAAGGTAGAGTTAAATAATATAATGCCGTTAAAAATTGGTTGAAATTCCCATTCAACAAACTATCAACGGTATAAAGTCCGGTGAACTCTGGCGGCGGAGTTACTGATGCCGGAAATCGTCCACCCAGGGGAAACCATCCTAACTGTACGGCAAAGATTAACTGAACAATCATTCCTGCCCAAAATATCGGTAAGGCGTAGGTAATAATCCCAAATAGCCGCCCCCCTAAATCAAAGACAGTACCGGGACGAGAGGCGGAAAAAATACCCACACCAATTCCTACCGTTATCGCGACTATCATACTACATACCGCTACTTCTGCCGTCGCCGGAAAATACTGCTGAATTACTTGCCAAACATCTCGTCCTTGGTCACTAATTGAACTGCCTAAATCCAGGCGGAGTAAACTGAATAAATAATTCACATACTGTAACGGTAGCGGTTGATTTAATCCCAACCGTTCTCGAAATTCAGCTTTTACACTTTCAGGCGCACGATTACCAATAACCGCATCAATCGGATCTCCTGGCGTAGCGCGGAGAAGCAAAAATACGATAGTAACAATCGTAAACATCATTAACGGTGCCAGAAGCAACCGGGCGATGACATAGTAAAGTAAGGCACGAGAACGAGACATCTGAATTCAAATTATGGCGAGTAGGATTAACACAGGTTTGTAGTTGCGCTTTAGCGCCATTCCAATATTACGCAAAGCAGAACTCTTTTCTATCTGATATATTGCACCATTTTCAATAAGCCGCGATACCCGCCAATAATTCAAGTTCTTGGCTTATAGCTTAAGTTCAAGCTTAGTGGACTAAAACTCTTATCCAGTCGTCTTTAGACGACTTAAGCTTTTGGTTCCTTGGGTTTGAACCCAAGGCGGTTGGTGAGACTACTTAAGCATTTTTATCAACTTGCCAAAACGAGATACCAATAATTGGGTTAATTTCCACGTTCTGTAAGCTGTCTTGAGCAAACGCAAATTCTTTTTTCTGCAATAAGGGAACCAGCGGCACATCTTGAGCCATTAGCTCTTGAATTTGCCCAAATAGTTGTTGTCGCGCCTGGGGATCTTGTTCCTGGCGTTGCGCGTCAATGAGTTGGTTCATTTTCTCACTGTAATAGAAGAAACCTTGACTTTGACTAGCACCTTCCTGACATCCAGTTTCCGCTGATCCTTTCGTACAACTGAAAAAGGGACTGATGTAATTATCCGCATCGCCAAAATCCGGGAACCAAGCCACTAAATAGCTGGGATAAATGCCTTTGGGAATATTACCAAATAGGGTAGCAGATTCAACAGCTTGCGGTTGAACTTGCATCAAACCATCCATTTTTTGCTCGGCATATTCTTTGAGAAGCGTAACAATTTGTTGGCGTTGAGGGCTATCGGAACTGTACCAAATTTCCAATACAAACGGATTTTCAGCCGAAAAACCTGCCTCGGTTAACAGTTCTTTTGCCTTGTCCACATTGCCATCCCCATACGGTTCCTTAAATACAGGTTTGGTGGTGGCAAAAGTGTCGGGTATAATACTGTAAGCGGGTTCCGCTTGACCCCGATAGACGCGATCAATGATTAACTGACGATCCACTAACGCCGCGATCGCTTGTCGGACTTCGACCTGATCTAAGGGTTTTTGCTTGACATTTAGCACTATATAGTCTATGCGACTGCTGGGCTTTTCTAGTACCTGATACCCTTTTGATTCAGCATCCTCTTTAAGGCTGAGAATTTGATCGGCATCTAAGTCACGATAGGCAATATCAACCGCACCTGTGGTAAAGGAATTGTACAAGTTAGCGGGACTACTGAGAAACTGAAAGTCAATCCCTTGATTGGGTGGTTTTTCTCCCCAATAGTCCTCAAATACATCCACTTTGACTAAATTTGGCTCAAATGAAACCAGTTTATAGGGACCTGTTCCCACAAAATCATTGGGTTTAAATTTGCCTTGCCCAATTTCATAAGCTTGAGGCGAAACCGCACTTAATCCAGGAAAGGCTAGTAGGTAAGGGAAGGGAGCAAAGGCATTTTTTAGCTTAATTGTGAGTTCGTATTCCCCTGTGGCTGCTACGGATTCCATAATGTTAGAAAGTAGGGCGGAAGGTTTACCCCCGTTTTCACTAAACCGCCTCAAGGAAAATGCCATGGCGTCTGCGTTAAAAGGTGTGCCATCATGGAACGTAACGCCCTGACGCACAGGAATCGTGTAGGTTAACCCATCATCACTGACTTGCGGGAGTTCTGTCGCCAGTTGAGGAATCAGCGTATCTGTCTCCCCCTCGTAGGTATAGAGGCGATCGCCTAAGCTGGTAATAACATCACTAATTGCCACTTCATAGGCATCAGCGGGGTCAAGGGTTCGGGGTTTGGCAACGGAACCCACAGCGATGCGTTCAGGGCTACTGATGCTAGTGACGGAACTTGCAGCATTATCAGTGGGTGTATTTTGCCCACCACAGCTAATAATCAGGATGCAACAGCAGCAGAATAAACCGAGAAACTGGATAATCTGCCGTTTCTGATGAGATAAGGGAAATTTCATA
>CAKZMA010000754.1 GCA_937127375.1 uncultured Coleofasciculus sp.
CCCAATCTAATGCCAAATATTGCAACAAGGTAGACTTACCTGAACCCGGATCACCCAGAATCACCAGATAACGATGGTTATCTTTATCGTTAATAATTTCATTGATGGGGCTGATTGGATGTTGAGAATAAACCTGTTTATATTCGGTTAACTTTTCAAGAGATACATCCGCGTTAAGTTGATTACTTTCTCGCAGTTGCCGTTGATATTCTTTGGGCAGTTCATAGACTTGGGGGACTATCTGATTAACTTGTCGCACATTTTGCGGAATGAAAACTTGCCAGAGTTTCAGTTCATTATAAGCGCAGCCTGTTGTATCTAAACTGGATAGGTTTAAATGACTGTAGCGTTCCCGTAATCCTTCTTGATATTTGGTTAAATTAAAATCGGTAGGAATTAATAGATACTCTTGATTTGTTCGATCGCTATGCCCATTAATGTCAAACGTCAAGGGTTTTGAAGAATTAGTATTTTTTTGAATAATCTTTATATCATCCAAACATAGAACCTTTATCGGCACACCCCAACCATTAACTAATGTGACCTTAATTTCCCCTTCCATTTCCTCCTGCGTCGCCGTCAGCAAAAACTTAGCCGCACCATAACTTCCTCCAAATCGGTGCAACACCACTGCTGGTTCCCCCACAGGTTTGCTACTAAATAGAGGCGAAGTCTCTAACATACAATAAATAGGATATTCCTCATCCTCATAAAGCCACTCACTATCCCCAGACGGCTGTAAGTCAATTGTCATCAAGTAAGTTTTACCCACCTGCGCCTCACGCGGATAGCTAATCACTGGCTGAATCGATAGGGGTAGCTGTTGAGTGTCAGACACCATTCTGTCCTCCTGGAGGGGTGAGCCGGAGTACCGTCATTGGATTACCGTAGTAGACATACATAAAAGTATAAATAAAAGATTCCCACTGTTCCTTAGTTGGTTGATCAGGGAAATTTTTAATCATTTTGAACCGCAGTTCTCGTAGCAACGCCGCTACTGACAGATGAGGCGATCGCAAAGATGCTTTAATTAAATCACGAGCAAACTCAGATCCATATTTATTTCCCACAGGAGCCAGTGTCCCAATTACTCCTCTTGCCCCTTTTTTCATAAAAAGCTCAACAAAACCCATTTGGTAGTCGGACGGAATGTAAGGATGTGGTTTATGACGACCCGAATGACAAGCATTTATGAAAACGATTCCTTGAGAATTTTTAAGTAAATTAAAATGATGGGTGCGTAAATCCCAGTATTTTAACCTTTGTTGTTTATTAGCCTCTGAGCCAATCCATATTTCAAAAATATTTTCTCTAAAATCACCGTGACAAGAAATATAAATAAATCCACAACTAGACTCATTACGCTCTAAGTGAGCTTTGAATTCATTGATATCATGTTTGCTACTGCGATATATAACAGCTTTGAGGTCTTCTAGATCAATAACTTCTGAACCATTAAGTTCTGTGTCAAGTACATAAGCAATTACATTGCCACAACACTGCTCTTGCTGTAAATCTAACATTAGATAGTCATCCCCACTGATAAATTTTTGCCAGCGTACTGTTGTCACCAAAGTACCTAGATATTCATGGGGTGACTCTTCAGGAGATAATTCCACCATTTCCCAAGGAATTTCATAATTTGTATGATCAGCAATAACCAAACACAACTGTCCGCCAAACCGACTTCGCAAACCTTTGACCCACTTCCGCAATTCAGGATTGACAACGGAAAAGAAATTCATATCATTTTTAATCTGCTTGGCAGACAATTTTTTATCGACAATCAGTGCCAAGGAAAAAGGAGGTCGTTTTTCTGGCTTGGTTTGTGACAACATAGTCACCGTGTTACCTCCCCATAACGCATATTCATCCGCCCCATTCGAGTAAACGTGCAAAATAGCCACCTCTGACGGTAGCTTCATCGTGATGTAAAGCTCGTTAGGTGGGAAAAGTTTTGCTTCAGTTTGTGTTTCTACATACTCTGGTAAAGCGGGTGTAGTTGGTGTCGGTGCTGTTGCTTGTGCAGCTTCAAAAGGTAGCTGTTTGGTTCGCCCCAAACTTGTTGGTGAAGTGATTGCCCGTTGGGTGAGTGAACGCTTGAACTTATCAACCATCATTCCACCTCCATTTCCTCTAAAAGTGGAATCGAAACCACGGCGGCTCCCATAACATTTGCGAGTTCTAACGGCAAATCCTGATACTGTTTCGGCTGGGGATTGAGCAGAACAACTTTTACATTATCCAATCCCCGAATACGTTCAGCAACCTGTAACGCATCTTCTACCCCTTTTCGTCCCACAGGTGGCGTAATTTGACCCAAACGACTGGCGGCGAGTGGCACATTCCCTCGCCCATCACTAATCATCACCAGCACCGCCTGCTGCACGGTACTGCGTCCATGTTGTAAAGCATGGCGTAACGTCTGCAAAGCTAAATCTAAACCATGAGCCAGAGGCGTCGCCTTGCCCCATCCTGCCTCAATTCCGGCAC
>CAKZMA010000755.1 GCA_937127375.1 uncultured Coleofasciculus sp.
TACTATCCTGTGAGTCTTAATCTAGAAGCGGTCAAGTAATTTGCCTCATTGATTGTGATGCGATCGCTCTCTATTTATCCGGATTTTATCAAGAAAAACTGTATGAAGGTATAAGGTTACATGATTCCCCTCTACAAATTTACTTTTCAACTACAGTAAACGGAGCCTTATCTCTATCAAGAATGCCTCTTATTAACACTGCTCTAACTCTTAACGACTTACCTCCACCTCCACCTGGCAAAACCGGATGGCCCTGGACAGAGCCATCCCATCCTCTACCCGAGCGGATGCCTGATGGTTCTGAATGGCCCCGAATCAGTATAGTAACCCCTAGTTATAACTATGGGCGATTTATTGAAGAAACAATTCGTTCGGTGCTGCTGCAAGGCTATCCAAATCTGGAATATATCGTTATAGACGGTGGTTCTACAGATAACACCATTGAGGTTATTCGGAAGTACGATAAGTATCTAACTTACTGGGTTAGCGAACCGGATGAGGGTCAGACAGATGCCATCAATAAAGGTTATCAACACTGTATCGGTGAACTCTTTGCGTGGCTCAATGCAGATGATATCTATGCTCATTCAACCTGTCTAAAAAATATTAGTGAGTTTTATAAAAAGGGTTATCAATTAATTGTAGGGGAATGTAATAATATTGACACAAACGGCAATAAAATTCTTATAAGAAACACATTTAATGGCTATTGCAACCCTCAAGATTTTGACCAATATGTTAAGTTTTGGTCGTTCGTACCTATGCCTCAACCTGCTGTTTTTATAGCTAAAGAATTAACAGATAAATCTTTCCCTTTAGATAAAAATCTTTACACAACAATGGACTATCAGTTATTTTTGAGAGTTCTCAGTCAACAGCCAAAATCAGTATGGATTAAGCAAACGTGGGTCAATTTTAAATATCATGGTAATAATAAAACTATGCAACCTAGTTCTGACGCATACTTGGAATTGTATAAGGTTTCTTTATCTGAAGCAACAAGAGTTTATAAATTCATCAAAAGAAAGCTATTTAAAGTTTTCGCCGATGACTACCTCACCCTCGTATCCATTATGAGTCGCAATACTCCAGCAAGTTTCGGACAAATTTTGATGGTGCTGGCAACTAGACCTACCTTAATGGGCTGGTCACTATCTTGGAAGTTGTTAATTAAAGCTTTTCTTGGTTCTAATAAATATTTAAAAATCAAGCAAGTTGCATATTATTTTATTAAAGTTTAATTGGTTCCTCGATTTCCGGATTTATCTCTATGACTTTATCCAAAACTTGTCAGGGCAATGTTCTTGCTATAGGTTGTGGTATGCGCCAAACTGAAACTGGAACCATTCGCCTAGATATCTCGCCTGAGGTTAACCCTGATATTCTATGGAATCTCGATCATTTTCCCTATCCCTTAGATGATTCCAGCTTTTCAGAAATTGAGTGCTTTGACGTGATCGAGCATCTGACAGATATTACAAAGAGTATGCAGGAGTTTCATCGGATCTTGAAACCCAACGGCTTACTTAGAATAACTACTCCTCATTTCTCTTGTGCGAATTCTTATATCGACCCAACTCATAAATATCACTTAAGTTATTTTTCATTTGACTATTTTGAAAGCCATCATAAACTATCCTATTATTCGGATGCAAATTTCCGGATTAAACATCGCCATATTCAGTTTCAAGGCGGTAGATTTAATCGCTCTATTGTAAGCAGGTTTGCTAATAATTTCCCCTATAATTATGAACAACGGTGGGCTTGGATGTTTCCCGCTTGGTATCTTTACTTTGAGTTAGAGGCAATCAATTAAAAAATTAAATATAATGAAAGTTATTCATATCACACCGACTTACTTTGATCATGCCTCAATAATTGGTGGTGGTGAGCGCTATCCAACAGAATTAGCTTCCTGGATGTCGAAGTTTATAGACACGACACTGGTAAGTTTTTCTGTTCAGCGCAACTGTTCCAGTCAAGGTACTCTCAGAATCGAGACGTATCCTGTCAAGCACTTAATACACGGAAACAAGATTAATCCCCTCTGCTTTCAATATCTCGGATCAATCTTGGACGCTAATATAGTCCACATTCACAATATCAACACTCTGGTTTCTGACCTGGGATGTTTGACTGCATCTTTACTGGGTAAGCGCGTCTTTGTCACGGACTACGGTGGTGGGGGAAGTTTAGTCCTCAACCGAAAACTGCCAGTGTTCCGAGGCTATCGGAATGCATTTGTCTACTCCCGCTTTGGCTTAGATTTCATTCCAGTTGAACTGCAAAAAAAGGCAATTTTGATTAAAGGGGGGATAGATACGGATAAATTTTGTCCGGATGCATCCCTGAAGAAAGAGAAGACGATACTGTATGTCGGTCGAATTTTGCCCCACAAAGG
>CAKZMA010000756.1 GCA_937127375.1 uncultured Coleofasciculus sp.
CAGCGTTTATCTCTATTTTGCCTCTAAATGAGGAGTCGTTTTTTTACTCTTATCCTTTTACCCTATTATCCTATTACTTTGTTCCGTCTCAACTTAATTTCGTTTAAGAGGCTATAATCCCTCATCTGAGTACATACTTTCCCGGCTCACAGCATAATCTGATAATAGGGGTGAATGGTACTCATGACTTGCAGTCCACAAATAAAAGGCTTGTGCCAATTCTTCTGGACTGGCTGTTTCATATAAAGGAAGCTGCACCTGTTGGAGTTGGACTAAGCGCTTAAGTATTGCATCCAAGTAGGGTTTAATCACCTCTGGACTTTTTGTGGTTATCCGTGCCAAAACCTGGGTGATTGTCTCTATCTCTGCTTGATGGGCTAACTCAAAATTGCGAAGCTGTTCTTGGGAAAGGTTATTCATCGCGATAATTATACTCTTTTATCTAAAAAGTTTTGCTCACAACATCTTTATTCAAAAACATCCAACGATCAACTAATATCAAACAGGTTATAATTGGTGATGATATCATTAACTAGGAAATGATTTGCATGAATTTAAAAGTTATAGACTTATTTTGCGGAATGGGAGGTCTATCTTGGGGATTGAATAAAACAAAAATGATTAAGCCCTCTTATGCAGTAGATAATCATGCTCCTGCACTTGCACTTTATCAAAGTAATTTCCCTGATACTCACATCTTAAATATTGATATTTCCCAGAATTCACAGATTAGAGATTTAATTGAAAAAATAAATTTTAATGGTGGAGTTGATATAGTTGTAGGAGGCAGCCCTTGCAGAGGATTCACCCAAATTCGTAACGGTCAGAATAAAGATTCAGATCCCAACAATAAGCTAACCCTAAAATTTGCTGAGATTGTACGGGAGTTAAATCCGCTAGCTTTTATTTACGAAAATGTACCTCACCTAGAACATTATAAACTTTTTCAGCGATTTCTCAGCAGGTTGAGAGGAAGAAACAGTTATAAAATTGCCTATGCAGTAGTAGAAGCGGCAAATTTTGGCAATCCTTCTCGACGCTCTAGATTGCTTGTGGTAGGAATTCGCTCAGATCTTGGGCGTTTTCCAATTATTCCAAGGGGTTTGGATATCCCCTATCAGCAGTTTTGGCTACGAAGATGTGAACAGGAGGGACAGATTCGCTATTGCTCAAAACTAGAGGAACCTTGGCGTTCCTATCTGTTTGATCCAGATGACTGCCGATTAGTCAATGTTGAGCAGGCAATCTCTGACTTACCAATCTTAGAGGGTCAAACGGCCGGAGCTTCCCGTCCCTATGGGAATTTACCCCAAAGTGCCTATCAGCACCTTTGCCGACAAAATATCCAGGAGACAGATGGTCATATAGTTCCACGAATTCGACCAGAAACTAGAGAAAGGCTAAAAGCGATCGCGCCGGGTGGGAACTGGCGAGATTTACCGACTCCCTTAACTTATCGAATTCCATACGAACCAGCCAGTGGCAAGCTAAGGCGAAGTCATTACAGCGCCTATCGGCGGCTACTCCCGGAAAGTCATAGCCCTACTGTGCAAGGTCACTCAGATTTTGCCTATCATTATAAGTATGAGAGGGCGCTGACACCTCGCGAGTTGGCTCGATTGATGGGGTTTACCGATGATTACCAACTCGGTCATGAATATGACACCGTTGTTAAAGCCATTGGTAATGCTGTGCCTCCTGTCCTAGCAACCGCGATCGCTACTTCATTGCTTGAGCAACTCAATTAATGCCCGTTGTTAACGGCAGATAGGATTGGGGAATGATCGGTATAAAGGAGTTTTTACCGGATAGTCTAAATGTTGGCAGACCAGATATTTGTGAAAACCATCCAGAGTTCTGTCGAGCAGCGACACATACACCGACTTGAGACAGAACGACGGTTTTGGGGGGATATTTTCAGAGATAGTTCTAACTTTAATCCGGAATGGATGCATCAAGTGTTGGAGCCGAGCCTGGGGTGTTTGAAGCAGAAAAAGCATTCTATCCAGATCCATCGATTAGAGAAAGACCTAATTTATTTATCTGCCTTAACGATTTATCAGCGCCATCAAGTTTTTGTAAGTTTTCCCGTATCCCCGGTTGCTTTGGGAATATTAATCGTGGTCTATTATGCACATCTGGTTAGAGAGGAACGAGATATTTATTGTATTAACCATGCTGTCTCAGCCAAAGACTTTGTTATTTGGATTCGCCCTCAAGACAAGGGTAAACTCTCCAGTTTAAGGACAACCAAAGCCGTTAATCTGATTGATGCTTGGGAGACTCGTTGCTCTCTAGGTGAGCGAGTTCTTTGTTTACCTATCTATAAGTTTGATGAATCATCCAAGAGTGAGCGGCTGAAGGTTGTGATGGTGCGATCGCTCTCAGAAGCCATTGAGTTATTCAAGCGATCTAGATATTGTTCTTTGGTTGTGATTGATGATCCATCGGGATGTACCTATCCATCTCCCTCTACCTATGGAAATGAAGCTTTTAAGTTAGCTAGCCTTTGTAGACAAAAACGCATTCCTATGGTAGGTATTGTTCCCCCGTGGACAATAGGAGACATTGAATATCACATAACCAATAATTCATCCGAACTATTACTTTATCCTATTGACTTCTTTGCCCTGTGTTCTTATCCAGCAGAGGCTGGAAGTTTTTCTACTCGTGAACCTCGTCATCCTATCGAAGAAAGCTATTTACGGCTGGAAAGAAAACGAAAATCTCTGGCTGAGACACAAGTAACGATTAAAACATTCAATTTTGAGACAACAGAAGATAATGAAAAAATTGCTGACCTTTTCCAAGAATCATCAAGTTTACTGATAGATTTGGGTAAACACCCTCAATTGAGGATGGTTTGGGGTAAAGGATGGTATATCTGGCGATATCTATCAGCCCCCATATTACCTTATCACTTGCTATGGGGAAAGTTTATATACAGCGCATTGAAACAGTTGGAAAACGCGGCGACTAGATGTAAAGAAGATAAGGCAATAATTTTATATCAATGTTTAAGGTCTCTATCTTGGAGACTATATAAGCTAAAGCAAAATCCATTTATAGAAATAATTAAATCGGCTGATATAAAAACGATTGTGGCAGTAGAAAATGCAGAATGTGTTGATGCCTTAGAGGAGTTTTTAACAGGAATTTGTAGTGAATCTTCGATACCTCAGATTCTAACATTCAGTCAGCTTCGAGGTGAAGGTGGCTCAAGGCTGATAGTGATAGGTCAGCCAAAGGCTTGTCATCGTGATCTCTTGCAAACGACTTTTTTCCGCCAAATTGATGTATTACTATGGTCAGTGCTTGCTGAACGTGCGGAACGATGGTGGAGTAATTTAGAGGTTGATGCTAGAGACTGGCATCGCAAAACTTGGCTAGCACTAACTGAAAAAGAGGAGGTGGGACGGTATAGTTATAGCCCCCACTATACATCGGTGCAGGTAGTGAATATAGGAAACGTTAAATTATCCAAGAGGATTAATTTATCAAAGATTGAGGAACATTTCAGTGCCTTAACAAGTACGAGTTTAGATGCTGGTTTTAGCGAAACAACTCCCCTAAAATTAGAGTATCACTATTTGGTAGAGTTTCCACAACGTCTCAAAATTAGAGTAGCACCAAGCAGCGAGTTCTTGGTCTTATCAGGCAAGCTAGCTCAGGTTGTTCCTGTCAGAGAGATTACGGCTAGGACAAAAGTTGTCTTGTTTGATGGCATGAACCGGGATGAGTTGTTTGCTCAGAAGGCAGGTTTGCTAGAAGATACTAAAGTTAACTACCTTTATCGGGTACAGCTAGAGGCTTGGCGTGAGTTAGTCAAGAAGCAAGTTAAAAAGTCAAATTTACAAACAGTCTGTCAGCATATTTTTCATGATACAGGTATATCCATTAGTCAAGAAACCATTCAGCATAACTGGATGAGTGGTCATAACCTTTTAAGCTTACCCCGTGAAAGAGAACATTTCTTTTGGTTTATACCCCCGCTAGCCCGTTCAGGGTTTGAAGAATTTTGGCAAAGGGCTAATGAACTGAGGATTAAGCGCCGACAACTGGGTCAGGTGATATCGACCTGCGCCCAAGAGGGATGGAACGACCGAAAACCTGATGAAATCATCTTTCAATATCAGCAAATTTTCATTACCGTGGGGGAATTACGAGATGCCATGCAGATACTAACAGTTCAGTCATCGCCTCAACTCATTCTTCATCCTCCTGAGTCTCCCTTTAATCGTCTTTTTAGGGAATCAACTATGTTATCTGAAACCGTTGGCTTGACCTGTACCCAGTCCAAGGGCTTTAATCAAGAAGTGGGGAATTTTGCGCTAAAAATCCCTAT
>CAKZMA010000757.1 GCA_937127375.1 uncultured Coleofasciculus sp.
TACCTATTCATTGTTCTATACAATGGAATAGAAAGAGATGGAATTAGCAGTATGAACCCCTGCTCTCCATCCAGGTTTCGCAGGCGATACCCCCGTCAACAAACGGTTTCCTAAACAAATCTCAATAATCTTTCAGGAATCCGTCCGGTGGGTGATGTAGATTAATACAGCCTTTGACAAAGGTCACTCATTCCCCAAGAGGGTATCGCGTATACTATCTGCTAGAGGAGAAGCCCAGTTATCTAACCTGAGACAGAATTTAAGCCCAAAATGCGGAGAATTCTGTAAAAACGGAAACTGGGGCGATGCGTTAGCAGTAAATCTCAGTAAGGGTTTCCTGGAAAAACAGGTAACCCTTCGCGGTGAGAAAAACGAAAACGCTGTTATCCGGTCATCAAGGGTGGGAATTCTAATAATAAGTGATGACACACTTCGATCAAGTGTCGTTATCGGTCGTAATCTAAGAGATCACTATGCCAGCCACTCCTTTTGCCGACACTGAATTCGACCACGACCAGCCTACCTACAGCTTGGATTTGCAGGATACCCACAGCGATAGCGACAATTCTGTGGATGAATTCGTTGATCCAGATATAGAAGAGGATATCGACACGACTAGCTTTGCTAAAAGTGCCAACCGCCGTACCACTGATTTGGTGCGGCTATATCTTCAGGAAATCGGTCGGGTTCGTTTATTGAGACGAGATGAAGAAGTCTCAGAAGCTCAAAAAGTTCAGCGCTATATGCGACTATTGGACTTACGAGCGAAGTTCGCCACACCAGAGGAACCCGTTATTGAGCATTTTGTTCATTTAATCGAAACCCATGACCGTTTAGCCTCTCAGTTAGGTCATCGTCCCTCTTTAGAACGCTGGGCGACAACCGCTGGGGTGGATGTGGCTACCCTGAAGCCAAGTTTAGTAAAAGGGAAACAGCGCTGGGCGGAGTTAGCCGAACTGACGGTTAAGGAACTCGAACAAGTTCAAGCCCAAGGGTTACAGGCGAAAGAACACATGATTAAAGCCAACCTACGCCTGGTGGTGTCGGTGGCGAAGAAGTATCAAAATCGCGGGTTAGAACTGCTGGATTTGATTCAAGAAGGGACTCTGGGATTAGAACGGGCAGTTGAGAAGTTTGATCCGACGAAGGGGTATCGGTTTAGTACCTATGCCTATTGGTGGATTCGTCAGGGAATTACTCGCGCGATCGCCACTCAAAGCCGGACGATTCGCTTACCGGTTCATATTACCGAGAAGCTGAACAAGATTAAGAAAGCCCAGCGGAAGATTTCTCAGGAACAAGGGCGCACCGCCACGATTGAGGATATTGCCAAAGAGTTGGAAATGGATGCGCCCCAGGTACGGGAAGTGCTGATGCGAGTTCCGCGATCGGTTTCCTTGGAGATTAAAGTGGGGAAGGAGAAGGATACGGAACTGGGTGATTTACTGGAAACCGAGGAAACATCTCCAGAAGACGTATTGATGCGCGAGGCGTTACAGCGGGATTTACAGCAACTCCTAGCTGATTTAACCAGTCGCGAACGGGATGTGATTTGTATGCGGTTTGGTTTGGGGGATGGACATCCCTACTCCTTAGCTGAGATTGGGCGGGCGCTGGAACTGTCTCGCGAACGGGTGCGGCAAATTGAGGCGAAGGCGTTGCAGAAGTTGCGCCAACCCAAGCGGCGGAATCGGGTGCGGGATTATCTGGAAGCGTTGAGTTAGGGGGTTTCCCCACACATTGTAGAGACGTTGCATGCAACGTCTCTACATGTACGACAGTACACCAATAAATGGTGTCAGGTTTTTCCGCTGCTAGGCGTGTCGTAACCGCTGGACTCGTATTATTTAACCAGCGAATACAAACATTCGTAAGCTGTAATGCATTTA
>CAKZMA010000758.1 GCA_937127375.1 uncultured Coleofasciculus sp.
AAACAAAAAGCCCAATATGATGATGACGATAATGTACGATTTGTAGCGGTGAAAGAAATAGCCAAAGGATGGAAATATGAGCCATGGCTATTTGAATTATTACGCGATCGCGCTCTCAATGATCCCTTTGTGCGCGAGAAAGACAGGCAAAGAAATCCTCGGCAATTAGCCATTGAAATCATTATAAAACAATATCCTGATAATCCCCAGACTCTACCCTTGCTGCGCGACAGAGCCGAAAATGATCCTGATGATAAAGTTAGAGAGTTTGCCCAGAAAAAATTGGCACAATTAGTGTAGGGGCGGGTTTCACGACTATCTTTTGGGTTGCAAAGGTGCGTTACGCTACCCTACCCTTCGGGAACGCTACCCTGCGGGAACGCTTCGCGAACGCTAACGCACCCTACTGGCGTGGCACACCTTATTTGGTGGATTAGAATTGTAGGGGCGCATGGCGTGCGCCCGGTTTAAACGTCAAATCTATTCCACAATTTTAGCTGTGTCACGCCACTACACCCGCCCCGACTCAGGTATCTAGACTCCCTGTTAAAAGAAAGGGCGACCCGATAAAATTGAGTGGACACAGTTGTCAATTTGTGCAAGCGGGTCGCCCCTACCGGAAATTAAAAGAGCGATCGCTCTCGAAACGTGTTAAGAAAGAGATGGCTGATGATAGCGATCGGGAAAAAATCCCAGATAAAAATAATTGGAGGCGCTATAGTAGGGGCACGGCACTGCCGTGCCCTTATCGGTAGCACTGCCGTGCCCTTATCGGTAGAACTGCCATGCCCTTATCGGTAGAACTGCCGTATCCTTACAGAAATCTAATCGTATTTCTAAAAAAACAGGTTAATTGCCATGAAGATCAGCACCCTATTGACTCCGGCACTCACCTCAACCCTGTTCGCTTCCCTAGGGTTAGGAGTGGTTGTTAGCATGACCTCAATCATTATCCCTGAAGGAGCGATCGCACAGACTACTGAACGGGTAAATCCCCTCGAAGATATGGATAATCGCCAAAATGAGCGAGATTCACTTACGGGAACAACGGGTAACAGTGGCTTTAATGTCTTTGATTTTATCCATCGCTCCCGTTTAGGCGTTGATTCTGAGGCGTTTAACAGCGAACTGGATCAAAACTTAGACAATGCCACGCAAGAGTTCCGACAGCTACAACGAGAACGGTTAAGAAATCAACAGCCCGTTCAACCCAATAACTCGTCTACTCCGGCTGGGGGAGGCATTAGATAACTGGAAGTAGAACCGTCCTGAAACCATTCCCAGGCTTTGCCTGGGAACAAGGCGGCTAGCTCATGCTAGCTAGGATATCCTGAGCATGGGAATCGGTTTTCACCTTCTCATCAACATAAGTGATCGTACCTTCACCGTTAATCACATAAGTGACGCGCTTGGAGTAACCACCGCCTTCAACATCGTAAGCTTTGGTAAGCGTGCCATCCGGATCAGCGAGCAATTGGAAAGGCAAGCCATACTTCTCCTTAAATTGCTTATGGGATGTCTCATCATCCATGCTGACACCGAGAACAACCATATCTTTGCCTTGATATTCAGCATAGTTGTCCCGGAAGCTTTGAGCTTCCTTGGTGCAACCTGGGGTATCGTCTTTGGGATAAAAATAGAGAACTACTGTTTTTCCCGCCAAGTCGGACAGGGAAACGGTCTTCCCTGCATCATCTTTGGCGGTAAATGCCGGAGCTTTATCACCAATGCTTAAAGCCATAAGTCTTTTTCCCTGTGTTGACTACTTAACTATTTTTCATCCTACTACCTTCGGAAGCTTTATTCAGTCTAGATGCCGTGTAGGGGCAACCCGCATGGCACCAATTCACAACACCAATCCACTCAATAAACTCGGGTCGCCCTCTCCTGTGAGGTTAAGGTGACATCCTCCTACACCAAATCAAAGATTATGGTGTAGGCTTCCCCAAGCCCCCTGGTAAGATAAAAAGAGGTCTAAACGTAGGATTTACCAGCGTTTCCAGGAGCTAATCCAGTTGCAATGACATCTATTTCCTCTGAAAAAGCCCAGTCGGTTCACTATCCAGAACGCACCATAAAACGCGCTGAACAAGCGTTGCGCTGTCTGCCCTTCCAGTTAACCTTGTATAAGGAGATGCGTTCAACCAGTGTTTCCCTACTCGCGATCGCGACGCAAAAAGGGATAGAACAGGGCTATACTAAAAGTCCCTTATCCGAGTTGGCAGCCGAACGTGATTTACTGTGGTTGATTCAAGTCGGCGTTTTGCGGCGAGAAGTTGATGGTCAAGGTATTACCGACAGTTTTCGTCTCACACCCTTGGGTCGTCAACTGGTGGAAAAATGGGCAAGCCGAGGCGAGTCATTACCTCCGCCATCCCTTTGGAATCGCATCGCTCACGCCTGGAACCGTTGGTGGCGATTACCAATCTAAGTGGAATAGCACTGAAATAATATGAGTTCGTAGTCGGCACGAAGCGTGCCTCAAGCGCTAAAGCGCTCACTACAAACGCTTAAGTCAGTGACATTCAATCTAAGTGCATAGTCTGAGGGTTGCTTCTATTCGTTCTGATTACCCGATAACTCTTAACCCGCTTTATGAAATCGCTGATGGTGGTGGGAACAACCTCCCACGCAGGAAAATCCTTTATTACTACCGCCTTGTGCCGTATTCTTTCCCGGCGCGGTTGGCGTGTGGCTCCGTTTAAGGGACAAAACATGGCGCTCAACGCCTATGTCACTACCAATGGAGGCGAAATTGGACATGCTCAAGCGGTTCAAGCTTGGGCGGCTGATGTGACGCCCTGTGTCGAAATGAACCCGATTTTACTTAAACCCCAGGGGGATATGACCTCTCAAGTCATTCTCATGGGTCAAGTGGCGGGTAAAGTCGGCGCGGCGGATTATTATGAACAGTACTTTGATCGGGGTTGGCAAGCGATTAAAGAGTCGCTGCGGCGTTTGAGTCATGAGTTTGATTTTGTCGTGTGTGAGGGTGCAGGGAGTCCAGCAGAAATTAATTTGAAGCACCGTGACTTAACCAATATGCGGGTAGCGAAGCATTTAAATGCATCAACGTTACTCGTAGTAGATATTGATCGCGGCGGCGCATTTGCTCATATTATTGGGACTCTGGAGCTCTTGGAACCGGATGAGCGAGTCTTGATTAAAGGTATCGTGATTAATAAGTTTAGAGGACAGCGATCGCTGTTGGAATCAGGGATCACTTGGCTCGAAGAACGCACCGGAATTCCTGTCATTGGGGTGATTCCCTGGATCAATGAGCTCTTTCCTGCCGAAGACTCTTTGGCATTACTGGATCGCTACAATAAGAGAAAACGGGATAGTGAATTAACGGTGGCGGTCATTCGTTTTCCCCGCATCTCTAACTTTACCGACTTTGACGCCCTAGAAGCTGAATCGACGGTCAGTGTCAAATATTTAACACCGAATCAATCCCTCGGCTATCCCGACGCCCTGATTTTGCCGGGGACAAAAACCACCATTAGCGACTTACTCGTGTTGCACAAAACAGGCATGTTTGAAGAGATTAAAAACTATGCCGCTGCGGGGGGTACCGTTTTAGGGATTTGTGGTGGGTTTCAAATGCTGGGTCAAACCCTGCTTGATCCCGATGGCATTGAAGATGAACCGGGACAATATCAAGGATTAGGATTATTACCGATTAAAACAATTATTACCGCCAGAAAAGTGGCACGTCAGCGCCTAGTCACCTCCAACTATCCCCAAGTCGGTTTACCTGTTTCGGGTTACGAAATCCATCAAGGGCGTTCTCGACTGATTGACTCAGAAACCACGGATAATAAATCTGCCTATCAACCCCTGTTTGATGACCCTGGTTTAGGGTTAGTCGATATCACTCAGTCCATTTGGGGAACCTACCTTCATGGTTTATTTGATAATGGTCCTTGGCGACGGGCGTGGTTGAATCAACTGCGACATCAACGTGGACTTGCGTCTTTGCCAACGGGTATTCCCGACTATCGAGAGCAGCGCGAAGTGGTTTTGAATTCCTTAGCTGATAGCGTAGAGACTCATTTGGATTTAAGCACTATTATACCTAACTTGACGTGAGTTAATAGCAAACCTGTTTATGAGTGTTACCATTCGATTTTTACCCGATGATGTCACGATTAATGCAGAAGTGGGAGAACCGCTACTGCAAGTGGCTCAACGCGCTGGCGTTTTCATTCCCACAGGATGTCTGATGGGTTCCTGTCATGCTTGTGAGGTTGAGATTAACGACGGGGAAACAATTTGCGCCTGTATCTCGGCTGTACCACCGGGTCAGGAACAGCTTACGATTAATCTCTATAGTGATCCAACCTGGTAAGTTATTGGTCATT
>CAKZMA010000759.1 GCA_937127375.1 uncultured Coleofasciculus sp.
CCCCAGCTCCCCCAGCTCCCCCAGCTTCCCCTGCTCAAACCAATCCGTTGCTGTGGCATGAGTCTATAATTGGCATTGACACTTTCCAATAGTGTCCATCTTGGTTAGCACTATTAAAACGTGCTATATATGTTTTAGCACCTTTTTCCAGGACAGCATACCCGTGTTAGAAGCCTGCATATTTGCCACCATCCTGTGCGGATTTTTCGGCATCATCCTGAAAAAAAACCTGGTGATGAAGATCATCTCCATGGATGTAATGAGTACGGGGGTTATTGCCTATTACGTACTGATTGCATCCAGAAAAGGAGAAGCCTTGTTCACACCGATTATTCCTGTCGAAAATGGGATTATTTCCCACATCGAAAATGGTGCTTACTCTGATCCAGTTCCCCAAGCGGTGATCTTAACCGCGATTGTGATCGGCTTTTCAATTCAAGCTCTAATGCTAGTCGGTGTGATGAAGCTAGCACGGGATTATCCCACCTTAGAAAGCAGCGAGATTGAGAAGCACAACACCCCATGAGTACATTGACAATTGTCTCGATCACACTACCGCTATTTGTGGGGTTCAGCATTTATCTGTTCCCCAGACTTGACCGATATCTCGCACTGGGCGTCGCCCTGGTTTCGGCTGGATATGCGTTGCAGTTATTTGTGGCTAAATCGCCCTTAACCCTGCAATTATTGGATAGTTTCGGCGTCACCTTAATCGCTGACCAATTGAGCGGTTTTTTTATATTCACCAATGCTCTAGTCACAACCGCCGTTATCCTCTATTGTTGGCACACCAATAAGACGGCTTTTTTTTATACACAGATGATTATTTTGCATGGCTGTGTTAATGCCGCCTTTGTCTGTGCCGATTTCATCAGCTTATACGTGGCGTTAGAGGTCATTGGTATTGCCGCATTTCTGTTAATTGCCTATCCCCGAACGAATCGTTCGATTTGGGTGGCGTTGCGCTATCTGTTGATCAGCAATGTAGCAATGCTGTTTTATCTGATGGGTGCGGTGTTGGTGTATGAGGCGAATTATTCATTTGCTTATGAGGGGTTAAGCAATGCTCCCACCGAGGCAGTTGCCCTGATTTTTATGGGACTGTTGAGTAAGGGGGGTATCTTTGTATCGGGATTATGGTTACCGTTGACCCACTCTGAATCGGAGACACCCGTGTCAGCGTTACTATCAGGAGTTGTGGTAAAAGCTGGGGTGTTTCCCCTGATGCGCTTTGCTTTGATGGTGCCAGAGGTTGATCCCATTGTCCGACTCTTCGGTGTGGGAACCGCACTGCTAGGAGTCGGTTATGCCGTCTTTGAAAAAGATACCAAGCGAATGTTGGCATTTCACACGATTTCGCAGTTAGGCTTTGTCCTAGCAGCACCCGAAGTCGGTGGTTTTTATGGGCTAACCCACGGGTTAGTTAAATCAGCGCTGTTCTTAATAGCGGGAACCTTACCCAGCCGTAACTTTAAAGAACTACATCATCAGCCGATTAATACCTCGATTTGGATTGCTTTAGTTATCGCTAGTTTCTCTATCTCAGGTTTTCCCCTATTGTCTGGCTTTGGGGCGAAGGTTTTGACGATGAAAAATCTTTTGCCCTGGCAAGTGATTGGTATGAATATTGCGGCTTTGGGAACAGCAATATCCTTTGCCAAATTCATTTTTTTGCCTCACGATTCACAAGGAGAGGGAAATGTCAAGCCCAGTTTCTGGTTAGCCATGATTATATTAATCGGGGGTTTAATTTTAGCAAATGCTGTGTATTACGAGGCGTATACGGTTAAGAATATCGTGAAACCCCTAGTCACTATCGCACTTGGATGGTTGGCATATTTTTTGATTTTCAAACGACTTGCCATCAAACTCCCTCGTATGCTTGAGCAATTCGATCATCTTATTGGGCTGATGAGTTTAATGTTGCTGCTGCTGTTTGGGATGGTATTCGCTTAATCTCAAACTCTTACAAATGACCAATGACCAATGACCAATGACCAATGACGAAAAATGATTGGACATCTGAATTTGATATTGCGATTAGCCATCTGGTTTTTGCTCACCGCTAGTCTGAGTGTGCCAAATATCATTATTGGCATCGCCATCGCCCTTCTTTTGCCGGGACGCGCCAAAACTTCGGAATCATTAACGGATTGGTTACGGGTGCTGGGTGAGGTACTTGTGGCGATTCCCCAAGCGTATTTTGAGGCATTTGAAATTATGTTCCGTCCTCATAAATACGAAGATGTAATTATGGAACGAGTTAAACCCCAGCGCACACCGGGACTGATTTTTCTCGATATATTTTTAATTACGTTTACACCCAAAACTATTGTTTTAAAATACCACGAGGAAGGCTCGTATGAAGTCCATCGAATTAGCCGGAGAAAACGAACATGAATTTGATTTTAATTGGTATGATGTTGGCGTTACTTATCCCCATGTATGAGGCATGGCAGGATGATGATATTTGGCAAAAAATGTTGGCATTTGCCAGTATTGCTACCAAAACCTCAATTATGATTCTGGTTGTTTCTGTCTTACGAGACGACTGGATGATTGGAGTGGTTGGGGTAATCATCCTGAGTGTGGGAAATGCAGGATTAATGTTGTTGGCACATATCCTTAAACGAATCAATGATTTAGCGAAAGAGTCCTATTATGATCAACGTGCTTAGTTATATCTGTATTGGCGTAGGAATTGTCTTCTGGTTTTGGGGAACCTTTCCGTTGATTGGTCATAGATCTGTACTCTTTAAGCTGCATACTCTTTCGGTGGCAGATACTCTCGGTTCAATGAGTATTATCGTCGGATTGCTGCTAAAAATACCCAGTGAATGGCCCCTACTGATTCTCGCCATTATCTCCTTGGCGATTTGGAATACAGTGCTGGGGTATGTGTTGGCGTACTGTTCGAGTAGTGGGGAGGAATTTGACTATGAATCAGAGTGATCTCTATGTGATTATTGCGCTGCTGCCGTTGGCTGCCTGTATGCTGGTCTTTCAGGTGAATCCTTACCATGCTTTGGTGATTCGGGGCATTTTGGGAGCGGTGGCGGCATTGGTTTATGCAGTTTTGGGGGCGGCAGATGTGGCGTTGACCGAAGCTTTGGTGGGTACTATGCTGGCGATTACGCTGTATGCCGTGGCGGTGCGTTCATCTTTAACCCTGCGTCTTGGTGTACTGGAAGAAAGTGGCGATAAAGTGCCGACTAAGGAAGAAGTTGAGCAGCATTTTGGGGAACTGATGAATGATTTACGCCGCATTTTTAGCAAGCATTATATGCGTGTCGAGTTAGTCCCCTATACAGATCAGCAGGCGTTACATCGGGCGCTGATGGAAAAAGAAGTTCATGCCACCTGTACGCGATCGCATTCAGCAGAACTGGAGCCTCAAGACCTGACAGTATCTGAGTCTGAGACGCCATCTTATCACACCGCGACTCGGGTTCAACGTCTCTATGACATCATGCGAACCGAACTGTCGTCACCTGCGACACATTTAACCTATATCAATACACCAGATTCAGGGGAGAAACACTAATGAAATGGGTTTACATTGCAGCCGGGATCGCGCTGTACGTCATATTCCTAATCACGCCTAATATACCTAATTCGGCACCAGATTTGTCAGATATTTCTATCGTCGAAGCCGTTGTAGAAGACAGTGGCGTGTCCAATGTGGTTTCGGGTATCATTTTCCGGAATCGGTTGTATGACACGATCTTTGAAGTGGTGGTATTTACGATCGCGATTATGGGTGTGCGGTTTCTGCTGGCGGATGAAAAGCCGTTCTGCACTGTCTATCAGTTTACCGATCAACCCTCGATGATTTTGGCGCGTCTGGGAGCAACCATTTCCGCGTTGGTGGGTATCGAATTAGCGATTCGGGGACATCTTAGCCCTGGTGGTGGGTTTGCCGCTGGGGTAGCTGGGGGAACCGCGATCGGCTTGGTAGCGATTACTTCATCAACGGAGTGGATGCAGGAAATCTATAAGCGTTGGCACGCCTCTAGATGGGAGAAGGTTTCGGTTCTGGTTTTCATTGTCCTGGCAGTTATCACTCTGGCTGGAGGCGAGTTACCCCATGGAAACTTAGGCACACTGCTTAGTGGTGGGATTATCCCCCTGCTCAATATCCTTGTCGCCGTAAAAGTCGCCTTGGGTTCCTGGGCTGCTATTTTAGTTTTTGTTCATTATCGGGGATTGTTGTGATATCAAGTTCGGTAGCATCGATTGTGTAAGTGGATTTATTTCCTCAAAGCCGCCCCCAGTTTAGATGTAATCCCTGAGTCTCTGGCGGCAGTACCGGAAATGGGGTAGCATCCTTCATAAGTATGGCATCACCTTGCTCAGGGAAAATGT
>CAKZMA010000760.1 GCA_937127375.1 uncultured Coleofasciculus sp.
GAATTCCTTGGCATGATCGAGTCCAGACTCATCGATAATAAAATATTCCGGGTTTTCGACAAAGTTGGCTAGCGCCCATTGCTGAAATCGACCTTTGGCATCAACTAAGTTTTTGGGTTCAGCATCGGATGTCTGAAAAACTATACTATCAGCCACATTTCTGAAAAGTGGGTGAATAAATTGGCGAACGGCGTCAATCCCTGATTCTATATAATATGCTGCAATATACGCTTCCAAGGTATCACTGAGTAAAGCGGGATTTTGCCGCCCCCCTTCCTTATCCGCACCTTTACCCAATCGCATTAAGTCACCGATACCGAGTTGGCTGGCAAATTTAGCCAGTTGTTTCTCGTCCACTAAATTAGAACGCAGACGAGTTAAATGAGCTTCGCTTAAATCTGGATAACGTTGATAGAGGAGTTCACCGACGACAAAACCTAATACAGCATCACCCAGGAATTCTAAGCGTTCGTTATGTTCACCAGCTTTTGGATGTTCGTTGACGTAGGAACGGTGAGTGAGGGCGCTGATTCGGAGCGTTTCATCTTTGATAGTTGGAAGTTGATTCATTTCTGTTTTGTTGATTGATTGCAATTAATTAATATGGTTTGACAGAAACCCAGTTTGTGGGCAAAACTGGATTTCTGGATTGAGAGGTTACTTAGACACAGATTCCCTTTCTCCAGCCAGGAGGGTAAAGACTGTTACCCCGCTGACTGTTGCATTGAATACAAGCAAGTCGTAGGTTCTCTATAGAGTTAGAGCCGCCACAACTGCGAGGACGTAGATGTTCGATGGTTAGCTTTTCTGGCGGTAGACATTGACCACACCACCAACAATAGCTATCGTAATCATCGATTAGTTTCTGTTTCTTTTTACTTTTCTGTGTAGAATTCATTTGGTGTCTAAGGTTTATTTTTTTCATTGGCGTTGTATTTACTCGACAGCATTTCATCGGTAAATCACGCGCTTAGAACCAAGGAAGTATTTCTTAAGGAAAGTCCCAGAAGTAAAAATTCCCAAACAAAGATGAATCAGAAGCATAAATTAACGGACTTCTGAGTCACTCGTGATATAGGAATAATTCTCTATGGGAAAGTCCATGAGAGAAACTCCCACTCGACAAGCATTGTTATGTCTTGTTAAGTGTGAGCAAATGTCTCTCGCACAGTATATAGAAAATCGCTCTGGTGTATTTACAACTCCCGCACCTGAAACTGAGTCCAGATGGAATGTTTGTACAAACAAAGTGTAACTAGACCAGCGCGAAGCGCTGTATACTGTACATGAGACAGCCGCTCACGTATTGGGCTAAGTGCTAATGATTTAGCCATATTGTCTAGATTAACTGAGATTTAATTAAGTGTCAATAAATTGATTGTCTCAACGTACAAATAGCAACTTTTCATTTTAGTCGGTTGGGTCTCGTCCCTCGACCCAACCTACTCCCTGAATGTATTAATTGGCTTTCGCTGATATGCTCACCTTACAAATCTTCTCAGATTAGCGATCGCAATAGTTTGAAGACATAAATCGTTCTATTGATAACTCTGGGGAGAGCTACAGGCTGAACTTTTGGCAATTCTCCCCAGATATCCCAGAAGCACTTGGCGGATCGGTAAAATGTTTTTGTACTCCTGC
>CAKZMA010000761.1 GCA_937127375.1 uncultured Coleofasciculus sp.
GGGTTAATGATTAGAGGGCGATTTAAAGGTAAATTCTAGATATTTCCGGACAAGTCTTCCTACTCATTCTGATTGAGTGGTCGGCTTGCTAAAGGTTCAACATCCATATTGTCGGCGGTGGCAAATTTTCTCTCCCCACCTCCAAATCCGGAGTCATTGGCGATATGGGCGTATCCAGTATATAGTTTTAGCGATCAGCTTACCTTCATGGGGACAGACCAGGAAGCTGAAACCCAAACTCGTGATACAGATGGATCAAGATGAAATTAAACGATTAGGAGCTTCCCTCAGACAGATCGATCCAGGGATATTAAGCCCAGCGAAAGAGGGGATTACCAAAGTTTGGTATCAAGGAGGTGAGCCTTATTTTGATGTAGTGGTAGAACTTCGCCACGGCAAAATTGAGTGGTTTCAATTTACCTTGCGGGGTAAATCGATCTCCTGGAAACCGGTTTTTTTGGGTTTACAAACGGGAAAAACAAATGAATTACAAACTGATGACCTGACGTTTCATCCAGCCAGCAAATTGATTGAACATAACAACCAAAAAGATCATAAATTTATTGAAGTAGCTGGCGCTATTCTACAAACTCGCGCCGATGAACCTATCTTCAAGCAAATTCTGACATTGTTCGATGCGACTTAGAGCGTCGGGGTAAGCTAAAATCTAACACTGGCATTCTCCCGTTACCTGTTGTCAGTTGCTTATTTCTGTAATAATGACGATCGGTGTAATTCTGTTTAATTAGGAAGAAGGGGGCTGTATGGCTGGTAGTCAGGTTGATGCCGATTTGTGGATAAGCGAGTATATCACGCCTTGGGATATCTATGTTCACGGAATTACCAAGGTTTTAGCTTATAAAAAAACAGCCTATCAGGAAATGTATATTGTGGAAACAGGAGCCTATGGTAAAGCCTTAGTTTTAGACGGCAAATGGCAATCCTGTACAGGGGATGAGTTTATTTACCATGAATCCCTGGTTCACCCCGCTATGATTAGTCACCCTAATCCGCGCAAGGTTCTGGTATTGGGTGGGGGTGAAGGAGCAACGGTACGCGAAATCCTACGCTGGAAAACCGTTGAGCAGGTGATGATGGTGGATATTGATGGTGAGGTTGTGGAGGCTTGCCGACAACACCTGCCAGAAATGCATCAAAATGCCTTTGATGATCCTCGAACTCAACTGGTTATTGGTGACGCTCTCTTAGTTTTAGACAAGATGGAACAACAGTGGGATATTGTCATCTCCGATCTGTCTGATCCGATTGAAGAAGGACCATCCTATAAGCTGTTTACCAAAGAGTTTTTTGAGAAAGTTCAGCGCGTTCTCACACCTAATGGGTTATTAGTCCTACAAGCTGGACCGGTGGGAACGTTCGCGGTCAAAGTCCATGCTCGTCTGGTTAACACTCTAAACTCCGTTTTTCCACATACATACTCCTATTCTTGCTTTACCCCTACCTACGGTGAACCCTGGGGATTTGCGATCGCGTCTGCCCAAGCCATTGATTCTCAACCCAATCCGGCTACCGTTGACCAACACCTGCAAGACAAGACAACGGGGGGCTTACGCCTAATCGACGGTGTGGCGTTATTAGGACTGTTACAAACCCCTGCCTATATCCGTCGTGCGATCGCCTCGGAAACTCAAGTCTATACCTTAAACGAACCGCCAAAATTCTTTGGTAAGGGGGCATTGAATCAATCCGTTACGTAACAATTTGTTACAATAAATGTAACGATTTATTGCAGTCTTAAAAAAAATAGACAGAAAAAAGGAAGACAACAGCGTAAAATTGCCAGTAAAACCAAGTAACTGAAATTCTCAAGACTTCCAGGGTGCGACTCTCATATTTACTAGCTGATGCTCCTCCTTGGTAGGTGGATAGCTGTCGTAGCTATCGAATGGCTAATATCATAACTAAGCTAACCTGTCAAGGTTTATTGAATCAGTCACCATCCCCGTAATTCTGCCCAGCTACGCCGATCTTCACCCCAGAGACATTGCTCATGCAGCCTAGTGGTCTGCCGTTTCATTCCTTAGCTCTAGAACCAGCAATTGATGCTCATTTTTTGACCGTCGCACCAGATACCCCGCTGGTGGATGTCTTGGCGCTAATGAGTCGATTTCGCAGTTGCCGATTACCCAGCCAAGTGTTAGGAACTGACATGAGTCACATCCCAGCGAATCTCCCGCAAATTTCCTGCCTGTCTCAGGAAGAAGACGCCGTGTTTGGGGTTGCGGATACGGCAGCAGGTTGTGTAGTGGTGATGGAGGAAGGGCGACTGGTGGGCGTATTCACCGAGCGCGATATTGTTAGGTTAGCAGCAGCGGGTCTTCCCTTAAGCCGAGTCAATATTACCGAAATCATGACCCGACCCGCGATTACGCTGCAACCGTCGCCGTCTCACGATATTTTTACCGCATTGGGACTCTTACGCCAGCATCGGATACGTCACCTGCCGATTGTCAATGAGCAAGGGCAACCCATGGGAATTGTCACCCATGAGAGTATTCGCAAAGCTCTGCAACCCGTTAACCTGCTAACGCGATTGCGCTGTGTGCAAGATGTAATGACCACAGCGGTGATTCATTCACCCGTAACTACAGCGGTGCTACAGTTAGCCCAGCTCATGACAGAGCATCAAGTCAGTTGCGTGGTGATTACTCAAGCCAGAGATTCGGAAATTCAGCCTGGGGAACAAGACGCCCTCACGCCAGCCGGATGTTCGGCTCCTTTGACTAAAGCCTCTTGCTCATGTCCAATGCTTTATTCTCAATCCCTGATTCCCGTGGGTATCGTCACGGAACGCGATATTGTGCAGTTTCAGGCACTAGAACTAGATTTATCCCGCCTGAAGGCTCAAGAGGTGATGAGTACACCCCTATTTTGTCTGGGTTCCTCGGATTCCCTGTGGCTAGCCCATGAACAAATGCAGCAGCGCCGGGTACGACGGTTGGTCGTTCGCGGCAATCAGGGAGAATTAGTGGGAATCGTTTCCCAAACCAGCCTACTGCAAGTGCTTAACCCCGTGGAAATGTATGGGGTAATCGAACTACTGCAACAGGCGGTGGAAGAACGAACCTCGGAATTAGCCCAGACGAATGAACGGCTACGCCATGAAATTGGGGAGCGCCAGCGAGCGGAGTTAGCCCTGCAAAAATCTCATGACCAATTAAAAATTCAAGTTGAACAGCGCACAGCCCAGCTGACTCAAGCCAATGTCCAGCTTCAACAAGATATTCTAGAACGCCAGCGGGTAGAAACAGCCCTGCGGCAAAGTGAAGCCCAGTTGAAAAAACAAACCCGCGAACTCACACGCATGATCCAGCAACTGCATTCTTATCAAAGTCAGTTGATTCAGAGCGAAAAAATGTCGTCTTTGGGACAACTGGTTGCGGGGGTGGCTCACGAAATTAATAATCCGATCAATTTTATTTACGGTAATATTGCTTACGCTTCTCAGTATGTTCAGGACGTGATGGGTCTGCTGGAACTCTATGAGCAGTACTATCCCCAGGCTGTATCCGAAATTCAAGAAACGACCGAGGACATTGACTTAGAGTTTGTCAAAACGGACTTGCCTAAACTGATTAACTCGATGAAACTGGGTGCCGATCGCATTCGCAACTTGGTGCTGTCGTTGCGAAATTTCTCCCGCTTGGATCAAGCGGAAATGAAATCAGTGGATTTGCATGAGGGGTTAGACAATACGTTGTTGATTCTACAAAATCAGCTTAAAGCGACGTCCGGTCTAGTTGAAGTGCAGTTGGTGAAGGACTATGGGGATTTACCCTTGGTGGAATGTTATCCGGGGCAACTCAACCAAGTGTTTATGAATCTACTGAGTAATGCCATTGATGCGCTCGAAGAGTTGAGACAGTTAAATTCTCAAGCCCAGTTGTCTAATGGAAAATCCTCTAGTCCTTATCCCACGATTGTGATTCAGACCGCAATTAAAGACGTGAAGCGTCCTAAATCCCAGGCAAAAACATTGTTGGTGAATCAATGGGTGGTGGTTCGCATTACGGATAATGGGTCGGGGATGACTGAGATGGTGCGTCAGCGTCTATTTGATCCGTTTTTCACCACTAAACCTGTCGGAAAAGGCACGGGTTTGGGTTTGTCGATTAGCTATCAGATTGTCGTGGAAAAACATGGGGGATATCTTCAGTGTAATTCTGAACCGGGGCAAGGTAGTGAGTTTGTGATTGAAATTCCGCTGCGACAGCATCATCAGGCATCGGTGATCTTTTCCCAGTAGAAACGGGGGGAGCTGGGGGAGCCATGTAGACGTAGCATGCTACGTCTGGAAACTGGGAAAGCTAAGGCACTCTGAAAAGGAAGGTTGTACAATTAGAGGCAGCAACTCAGAACAAATGGCGAGTTGCGATCGCGCTTGTCAACCCCTGCAAAAACTACCCGTTTCCAAGACCATGAGTTTATCATTAAAGCAGCTAACCGTTTATCTGACCTTGCTAGGCTTAGGCGGTGGAGCAGGGGTTTTGGGCAGTCGCTACCTTATGGCTGAACCCCAAGGAGTCAATCCTCCAGAAGCGGTGCCGGCGGTATTGGAACCCTTAGCCCCAAGACGCTCCAATCGTCCAGCTCCCGGCAATCTCAACTTTATTGCCCAAGCCGTCGAGCAAGTTGGACCTGCGGTGGTGAGAATTGATGCGGCGCGTCAGGTCAGCCAAGAGGTTCCTGAACCGTTTAGAAATCCCTTCTTCCGCCGCTTTTTTGGCAATGAGATGCCAGTTCCTGAACCTCGCGTGGAACGGGGAACGGGATCGGGTTTTATTCTGGAGTCAGATGGGCAGATTATTACCAATGCTCATGTGATCGACGGGGCGGATATCGTCAAGGTTACGCTCAAGGATGGGCGGACGTTAGAGGGTCGGGTATTAGGGGCAGATCCGGTAACCGATGTGGCGATTATTAAAATTGAGGCAGAAGATTTGCCCACTGTCCGCTTGGGTAAAGCCGATGAGTTAATTCCTGGGGAGTGGGCGATCGCGATCGGGAATCCTCTGGGTTTGGATAATACAGTAACCGTTGGTATCATTAGCGCTTTGGGGCGATCCAGTTCTCAGGTTGGTGTTCCGGAAAAACGAGTTAGTTTTATCCAAACCGACGCAGCAATTAATCCTGGGAATTCCGGCGGACCCTTATTAAACGCCAATGGTGAAGTCATTGGAATTAATACAGCGATTCGCGCCAACGCTCAAGGATTAGGCTTTGCCATTCCCATTGAAACCGCTCAACGCATTGCTGAACAGCTTTTTGAAAAAGGTCGGGTTGACCATCCTTATCTGGGAATTCAGATGGTTACACTGACTCCAGAGTTACGCAAAGAAATTAATCAGGATCAAGATGCGGGTTTAAAAGTGACTCAAGATCAGGGCGTCTTAATCGTCCGCGTCGTTCCTAATTCCCCAGCTCAACAAGCGGGTCTTGAACCGGGTGATATTATTCAAAAAGTTGGCGGAAAACTGATTAAAACGGCTTCGGATGTACAAGAAGAAGTAGAAGCGAGTGAAGTGGGCGCGAATCTCGATATTGAAGTGAATCGTCAGGGGAAAACGAAAACGATTCTCGTGAAACCGGGAGCGTTTCCGGTCAATCAATTAGAATGAACGTAATTGCGGCATTCCCCGACTTCAACGACAGTAAGTCGGGGAAGGATAGCAGAAAAACTAGGAATTAAATATTCCGCAGTTTGTCAAAATTTTATGGTAAAATATAGGCATGAAAACACGTAGAGTGACCTATAGAATTTATCCAAACAAGGCTCAATGTGACCAGCTTCATT
>CAKZMA010000762.1 GCA_937127375.1 uncultured Coleofasciculus sp.
ATTTCGATAGGCTCGATCTGCTAAAAATCGATCAGTGTCTCCAATCGTCATCACAGGGAGTGAATTTACTGTGTTTTCCTCCCGCAGAACTTGCTCGAGTGAATTTTCACCCTTCATGCTCCGATTGGCTGTCAGCAGAATCATTTGATTTGCCTGAGCTGTTCTCCAAACAATTCGATCATTGCTGTCAATCGATAGATTGATCTCCTTGAAGGTAACAAAACGAATTGGAAGTAACTCCAACCAGCCTTGACTGGCAAGATTTCCCAATAGAATCTCTGCATGTCCTCCTAGATTGTGATCAATGAGGAAAATCATACTTCTAGTTGATGTCTAGTTTTCTGTTGTTGGAGTTTTGCCCAAAGAATTTCGCGACCTGCTTTTGGCGGCATTGTGGCAACACGAGCCGCATGTTCACGATTACGCTCCTGCCAATACCGCCGATTTTCTTCAGCCTGTTTCAGGACAATTTGATACTCGGTTTCAACTTCAAGGCGATTTGCTTCAATATAGGATAAGGCAGCGTTAATTTGCTCATCTGTCAGATAAAGTAGAGAGCAGATAAACTTTGGTGGATATTGAGCCGTGAGGTAGTCCATCACGTCGTAGAGTGTAATGCGTGTGCCTGAAATGGTCAATCCACGTTCTGTGCGGATGATTTTTGGTTGCGGATTCTTCGCTAAAGTCATATCGTCACCTCACGAAAACTGCCTCTATTTTAGAGTAGCCAATAGTAGTTATTGTACCAAGATAAGATCCAACAGTATCAACGCCGCCAGTTCTTGAATGTTGGGGCATTTTACCAACAGTGAGTTCTCGATAATCTGGGGCGAAGTCTATATCTCTTTCACATAGGCTTTAACTAAAGCTTTAACGGCGAACAGCGATGATCCGTTATCGGTTGGATATAATCGAAATTATCTTTAATTTGTTCGACGAGTTTTCTAGCGATGGTGGTTTTGCCGATACCCGGTAATCCAAAGATAGTGACAGTGCGGATTTTTTCTTGGAGTATCCACTGTTTCAGGGTGGTTAGTTCTGTGGTGCGGTTGTAGACGCGATCGCACTCCGGTGCTTCGGTTAAATCGTGGCGTTTTTTACGCTGATACCCATATTAATTGGTGTTGCTGAACAAAGCGCAGACGCACTTCCTCGCGTGATTCAAGGCATTGTAGGTGGCGTAGGATTTTTAGGTGCAGGAGTGATCGTACAAGAATCTCAGCCGCAGCGACAAGGATATAGAATTCGGGGACTGACTACGGCGGCGGTTTGGGTGTCATCAGGGTTGGGAGTTGCGGCAGGGTGTGGGTTATGGGGTTTGAGTTTAATTTCTGCTCTATTTATTTTACTGATTTTGAGACTGTTTAAAAAAATTGAGCCGAGTAGATAAAGTGTTGATTGAGTCAGAGCAGTTGGTGAATTGTAGGGGCGGGTTTAGGGACTCAATTCAGATATCTACCAATAAATGTTAAACAAAACCCGCCCTCTCCACGGGTTAAGCTGTCATGCATTTAAATTGGGTATTAGTAGCGAGCAAGATGCAAAGCCTGCGGCATGGCTTCGCTAAACGCACACCAACGATTTCGCAATTCTTGACATTAAGTTTAAATGCCGAACAGCTTATCAATGCCTTCAAACGTAAGGGATTAAAACATTCCGTCAAAACCCCAAACCGATGAACCCATATTTTCATCATCTGTCCCTAAAATTATTCCTCCGGCTGTACCCGGTACGAGTTCAATCGCTTCTACTTTATGATAATTCAAGCGATAAATAGGAACCAATGCCTGATTTTGACGAAATACGATAAGATTATCCTGTAAACTCAAACCACCCGCCACGTAAACGGCAGATTGGAAGGGTCCATCGTTACCGTTATCTGAAGCCGAGGTAATGTAAACAATACCAGCCGAATCAACCTTGAGATCCGAAATATGGCGAACATTACTCCCTGGAAACGGGACGGTTAAACCGGCTGAACCTTGAGGCGTAATCTCATTAGTTTCCAAGTCCAAAACTCCCCAGTACAGGACTCCGGGTTCTTCATTGTTACCTCGATGCGCCCAAACCGCGAACAGCTTGTCCTCAATTTGTTGTAAGGCAAATCCTTCTAGGTTCGTTCCTTCAGGCAGATTTGGCAAATTAAATACGTTTAAAATAGATACATCCTGATGATTGCCACTGAGCCGGAAATGATAGACTGTTCCTGAACTGGTTAACGCCATAAATGTGGGTTCTGATTGTCCTGGAACAGCCGTGAGTGCTTCTAAATCTATAGGTAAGGGTTGATTTGACCAGTTGATCGGCAAATATTCAGGGGCTTGTTTGTCGGTAACCTTGATCATCGCCAAACGCCCTTCCCCTACCCGTTTATTATCATGAACGATTAGAAACGAAGTGGAATCCTCTTGTTGTTCTAGGAAAACCATGCCACTAATACCAAACAGGATACTACCACGCACCGGACGCCAGGGTTGTGCCTGAACGGGTTTGGCAAATGACGCAATCGTTAGGGTGACGCCTAAAATGACAGTTAGAGCTAGGGTGTTGAGTGTTTGCATTCCGATCATTATGGCAGAAATCAATGACACCCTCAATTTACCCCTGTGCCTATCCTGAAAAGGAATAACTGCTCAAGCTTCCGGAATACTCTGCAATTAGTCAGAGGGAAAAAGTCACTCTCTTGATAGATTCGCAAAGGACTGTTTAGAGCGAATGTAGGTTAGTGCAATAAGTAAAACGCTAAAAATAACGTTTTACAACGCCTCCATCTAACCGTCAACGAGTTAGAGGGTTGAGTTGGCTGCGATAATCAGCAGCAACTTTCGTTCTAGAAATAGGAATAATACATGTTGAATCAAGGAGACTCCGTCCCCTTATGGACTAAACGAACAGGGACTTACTTAGGCGCGATCGCATTCGCTCTAGCTGCTTTGCTGCTTCCTGGCTGCACTACTGATAACGAGGAAATTCAGGAAGGAAAAACCAACGTCACCACCGAGGACGTTGCTGAAAATACCGAAGACATCATCGGAAAAGAGGTCACGATTAGAAACATCGTCGAACAAAAAGTCGGAGATCTTGGCTATGTCGTACAGGCGAACGAGTTGGGCGGCGAATCGATCCTGATCCTGAACGCGACTCAAGCCCCCTTCCTTCCTCCAGAAGGTCTAGAGATGCCGATTCAAGTAACGGGTGAAGTCGTGCAATTGGTGATTGCCGATATCGAAACCGAATACGGTGTAGAGTTAGGTGACGAATATGTCGAGTATGAAGATCAACCTGTTATTATCGCTGAATCCCTCGCCCTTGCACCGACTCCTCAAGACTTAGCGGAAGCACCCGCCGGTTATTTCGACAAAGTTATTGCTGTCGAGGGTGATGTTAGAGATATTTACTCTCCCAGTTCAATCTCTCTATTTGAAGATGGTTGGGTAGATGATATCGGCGTTCTAGTAATTGGTGTCAATCGCAATCTTAAAGCTGAGGATAGCGTTGTTCAAGACGGTGAAAGAGTCACCGTGACGGGTGTAGCGCGTCAGTTTGATCCGAAGCTGTTGCAGGATTCTGACCTCGGTTGGGACGCAGAAAAGATTAAGGAGTTTGGGTCTAGATATACAGACCGACCCGTTATCGTAGCCGAAGATATTTTTCCTTCTGCTGTGGATAACAAATAAGACTTTCGTCTGGAAAGATGAATGGTGACATGAGTTGTTTGGCTTCTGTCTTTCATTCAGAAAGCTTTAGTCAAAACAAAAAAAAGGGCTAACTCAAGCCTAACGTTGTTTAATTTATTCAAAGGAAACAGTAATGTTAGAAAAAGAAAAATTTGTACCCGAAACCCGTGACTACAAACGTGTTGTTGGTATTTTCCCCAAGCGTGAAGATCTGCAAGATACGATCCAAGCGCTCAAAGATGCGAATTTTGATATGGAGAGAGTCTCTCTCCTAGCACGGAATATCGAAGATGTGGAAGGTGCCAAGGAAATTACCGAAAGACAAGGAAATGAAGCCAAAGAAGGAGCCGGTATAGGTGCGACTACGGGTACTCTTCTTGGTGGTGTCGGTGGCTTCTTGATTGGTGTCGGTGTACTGGCGATTCCAGGTGTCGGTCCAATCCTCGCCGCTGGAGCAGAGATAGGGGCGTTAGGATCAACCTTAGCCGGAGCCGGAGTTGGTGCAGCAACAGGCGGTATTGTTGGCGCTTTGATTGGTCTGGGTATTCCGGAAGAAAAAGCCAAGGTGTACAATGAGCGCGTCAAAGCTGGCGACTATTTGTTGATGGTTAGCGGCAGTGAAGAGAAAGTAGAACATGCTGCCTCAATTATGCGCGATCGCCATGCAGAAGAATTAGAAATCTTTGAAGCGCCTGAACAGGTTGAACATGAGCATGAAGAAAACGTTCACCTGAAAGAAGAACATGTAGAAACACATGTAGAACAAAAGCCTGTGTCAACGGTTAAGCAGCCAAGGACAAATGATCGAGAAGTTGTTGAAGCTCATGATCTAGAAGGCGATAATGACCCGGACGTTGTTATTGTTGATAAGCGTAACACAGTTCGATAAGTCGGCTCAATAGTCTTACCAACCTAACCTTCAACCCCTTCCCTCTCGTAGGGAAGGAGAATAAGTTTGTCTATTGATGATTTAACCTACTTTTGATTCTTCCGTTTTGAGTAAGCTGTCACGCATTTAAATTGGGTATAGGTAGTGAGCAAGATGCTCACACTACAAGGAT
>CAKZMA010000763.1 GCA_937127375.1 uncultured Coleofasciculus sp.
ATCTACCCTCTAGGGGTTATCGTAGAGCGAGTGTCCAAGATGGTATTTTGCAGAGGGGATAAAAGGGCGATTGGAAATCGCAGCTACACAAACAAAGTCCGCGTAGGCGGACTGAACTAGAAAATGAATAAGGTTTTATGCATTTAAATTGGGTATTAGTAACGAGCAAGATGCTCGCACTACAAGGATGGCGTTATTATTGACATTAAGGTTTAAATACCGAACAGCTTAATACACTCGAATTTGTTATATTGTCTGGATGCTAACAATCTTACCTAAAATACTTTTATATCATAAAAATAGATGAGAGTCTGTAGGGGCGACCCGCTTGCTTAAAGAAACAATTGGAGTTTATTCAAATGATTGGGTCGCCCTATATCACATGGAATTAATCATTGTAACGATCCCCGCTTAAATCCTGAACAGTAATTGTTTTTAATCCATCATCTTTCCAAAATACCACTGCATGCCAGTCTCGAAACATTCTTTGTTGGCTAGCGCCATTGAGTGGATAGGCTGGCTCTCGATAAATCCGTACTCCCCACCCCATACTCAAATTTTCCTGTTCAAGCATTTCCAGAATCGCATCCCGACGAGCCAAAAGAACTGTACCACGAGGAGACTGCCAACGTTCTCCTGAACGATTTAAGGTAAAGGCTAGAACTTCTCCGCTAGCGGATAGAAATTGTCCTGCCTTAAAATCCACAATACCCAGTGTTTCTCGGAGTCTTTTAGCTGGCATCCATTCCTCAGTCTCACCGCTTGCAGCTTCCCAATGAAACTGACAGGTAGCTGCCTGTATATCAAGTTTTACAGGTTTTCCCGCTATATCTAAAGTGGGGTAATCAATTAATCCTTCGGCTTCCTGAATCCAGGAAGCCCATGCTACTTCACACGGATCGCAATAAGTTTCTACCGAAACGATTCCAGAAAAGAACTTATAAAGTCTGGACAACACTCTCAACTGAACATCTTCTTCTAGAATAGATAATGAATTTGATGGAAATAAGAAACTCGATCCCCAGAATGTGGATTCAGCTTGACTATCTGTATGTCTTGCAGTTGTATTTGTCTGCAATACAACCCACTTATAGTTTATTGCCCATTCAGGAAGCTGTTCCGAATTGGGAAAAAGCAAAGGTTGAACATCAGGTATAGGAGCCTTCTTGACCCACTCATTTGCTCGGTCAACCTGAGTAGTTTTAGATAAATCTGTATCCGGAATCAGTTCTGAAAAATCTAAAAATTGATTTATTGGGGATTGACGAAAGCCTACATCTGAAGCTGGATTGGTTATCTCAGTAAACAGACCTATATCTATTCGAGGTTTTAAGTCTTTGTCCCCAGTAGACGCCTCAAGACGATCAGCGAGAAATCCAGTTAATTCATTAGTAGCTGCCCAAACATATTTTTCAGCAAAAGAGGCTATAGAGCTTCGGGAACCCTGATTTGCTGGTCCCTGTTGGCGCTCTATCGAAATATCTGCACCGATAATTTCACCCGATTTACCACCATTCGGTGTTTTAATAAAAATATCTTCAGACCAACCAAGCTGATTTGTATAGGCTACAACACAGCCAAAAGCCAACTTTCTTGGGGTTAACTCTTGAAGATTATACTTGGCAATATAGCGGGACAAAAGAGCCTGTGCTGATGGTGAATACTCAGAGTTTGATTGGGTTTCATCTTGAATGTCTACTGTTTCTTCCTCTTCAGCTTCCTCCTCAGTAATTTCCCACTCTTGTAATAATTCCCTTTCTTCTTCATCTGTTGCGGAATCAAATGCTTTCATTATTCCCTGCCATATTGCTTTGCCTAGCAAAAAATTTTCCACAAGTTGTCGAGCTTGAGATTCAGCAGACTGTCTCAAGGAACCTTCGATAAATTTGTACAGTATCGTGTTGTCAATCTCTTTAAAGTTATCAGTTGCTTCCTCTTCATATTCTTGGCTATCGTTTTGATGTGTATTTGCAAGTATAACTTCATCAAAGAAAGGCTTAATTGCTCTCATGAACACAACATACCGAGCCAGATCACCTGTCGCTGGTTCAATTCCAAAATGTTCGTCGGCGTTAATAGCTGCTTCTCTATCCATAGGAAGCAGTTCTTCAGGAACGACATGAGGATAGCGAACATAAACTAGCCTGTCTTCATCAACTGGAAGATTGCAAATAATACAACGCTCAATCATGCTTTTCGCACTGTGCCGAACAATTACATCATGGGTATAAAGGGGTGCATTGGGGACAAGGAAATTATCAATAATCCAGTTACATAGCGGTAACCATTCTCCATCTGGTCGAGTCAAACACGAGGCACCATAAGCAGCGGAAAGCATATCCTCTCGCATCTGTGGATCATTGGTTTGGCAAGCGTATTTCAGCAGATTTAGTAACTCATCAGGTTTGTTACTTCCCCAAACAGCAAGTTGTTCTCGAATGCGACGACGGAGATTATTTTTGACTGTAGTTGTTGCCCAAGCGAATAATAATGGTGCGGCATCCCAGGGATCATCATCCGCTATTTCTAGTTGATCTAGTACCGGAGTTCCAAATCCTTCCCAGGGAGCCCCATGATTAGCAGGTAAGTCGCTAGGTCCCGACCAAAACAGATCACGCTTGGCTACTTGCATGGGTAATAATGTATCGTGGATAAACTTGGCTCCATAGAAGTAGCCAGGTATCCTAAGTCCAGGAATGACTAATCGCTCTAAAACTGTCCTGCAACTGGGCATATTTCGCT
Organism: uncultured Coleofasciculus sp.; assembly: GCA_937127375.1. GTDB lineage: Bacteria > Cyanobacteriota > Cyanobacteriia > Cyanobacteriales > Coleofasciculaceae > Coleofasciculus. The sequence goes on from CAKZMA010000763.1 coordinate 2,743, forward strand.
GGAAGAGTTCAACCACCCAATCTTGATAAGCTAATCCTTTTTCTGGAGGCATCATCAAGATTGTTCTTAATCGTAATTCTTCCCGTTCTTGCTCACTTAAATCATTGATCCATAATCCTGTAGCAAAGAAGTCATAACCCTCTTTCCCAAGAAGATAGGCAGTAAGTACAATGGCGTTCTCCCGATCCTTTAAGTAAGTTGGCATAGTGGGAGCAGCTAGGTCAGTTTTTGCACTGTTGTAGGCTTCCCAAGCTAGGAGAAAATCGGTTAAGGTTTCGTAGGCAGGTTCCCACAATAATAGGTCAGGTTCTAATGGATCATCTGATGGCTGTTTTCTAAGTAGCAGCAGTCCATGATTCAGACAGTTATCAAGGATGCTTAACAACTGTGGTTTAGATAGAATACCTGGAGTTTTTTGGATCGCTTCAGCCACTTGTAAAGCCTTTTCCTGAGACAAGGCTTTTCCTTCATTCAAACAAGCTTTAACAATTCCCCGAAGAGTATCACGAACAGGAGTAATTGTGTCAAGCCAACCTTCTGGATCATTCTCTCGAATAGCACGCTCGGTATGCTCAATCTTTTTAAGTATCAGCTTAACCAGTGAGAATTCTTGGAGCGTGACGCTATCAATATGTTGATTTTGGTATAAATCAGCAAAAAGTCGAATCGCGAGAGGAGTCTGTAACGCCCAACGTAAAATTGGAGGACATTCAATTCGATTGACTTTGCAGTAGGATGCAAAAATATCCCTAAGCGGTGCATCAGAACCATTTAACGAAACTTGGCTGATGTCTTTGGGTATCGATAGGCGTCGATAAAGACTGGTGCGGAGTGAACAGATGAAAAGAATCCTGGGATATTGTTTGGCTAAAGGGAGTAGTTCTCCAAGTTTTTCCGCCCAACGTTCTGCTCTAGATGTCTCATCTAAACCATCAATAGCGACTAAAACGCGAACTGGTTTAAATTCTGAATTATCTGTAATATTAACAGTGGCTTGAACTTCAGCTTGAATTGCTGCTGTTTCCAATGCATCAAGCACTTGACGTAGATTCCATCCTGACTCACCAACAGCGTTAGCTAGCACAGTGTCCCAACTTTGGCTCAGATCAATATCTTTAGCACGAAGTAAAATGGCGGGTTTTCCATCTTCTAAGTGCTGACGAACTGCATCAGCTAAGGCATGAGTTTTACCCACTCCCGGCTCACCAATATAGGCAGCAGGTTGCCCTAACTCTTGGAGCTTTTGAGGAGTCAATTTTCGCCTATTCCAACGATCTAAGGCATCCTTAAGCTGCTTGCCAATATCAGATGTTGTTGAGGCGGAACTACCCCACTGTAAGGATACATTATCGTGCGATAACACATCTATGAGCTGCCAAGTATCTGCCGGAGTAATGACTTCATCTTCAAGATTGGGCAAAGGAAAACTATTATCTGGTGTCAGCCGTTTTTCGATTTCCTGCTGCTGGGTAATGGCAGATATTAACCAGGCTTCTGTTGCTGTAATCAGAGCTTCTGCATCATCTCGCTGCATAAACTCTGGATACCGTCTGAGACGCAGAACCGCTCGATGAGCTTGTTCGAGAAGAATACGGATCTGGCTTACCTCTGATAACCATTTTGGGCGGGAAGCGGGTCCATTAAGTCGCAACTGTAGATCAGATTCTATCTGACCGGATTGATGCAAATCGGGAGAGTATCGAGGTGTTAACCAACCACTTGCAGCCCGTTTGAATTGACAATTGAGGTAGTCTACATCAACAACTGAACCCTCAAACCAATAACGTCTTAATCCCTCACTGCCTAACTCGGCGAGGAGTTGAGTAATCTGAGTTTCGCCCCAGAGGTCAATTATGATATTGGGATACTGCTGATTCGATTCCTTGATAAAATTATCCCAGCGATCGCGTTCTGTTTTCGTCTGTCGCTTTTCTGTTTTTGCATCGCTTAAATCTCTAGGAATGGTGACAATGTAGCGGCTTAATCCGCTTCTATTC
>CAKZMA010000764.1 GCA_937127375.1 uncultured Coleofasciculus sp.
GCTGACTGTTGATAAGGGCTGGTTAACTTATCCAACTGCTGTACCAACAAACTCAGGAATAAACCTACATCAGTAACTACACCCACGGATTCCAAGGAACCGCGATCGCTTAACTTAGTAACAACGGCGGGATTAATATCCACACACACCATTTTCACCCCAGATGGCGTCATATTTCCTACCCCAATGGAGTGCAGCATCGTGGATAGCATCAAAATCATGTCCGCCCCTTCTAGCAGCTTGGCATAGTCGGCTTGGGCTTTAATCAAATCCATCTGCGTATCCGGTAGGGGTCCATCATCGCGAATGGAACCCGCGAGGGAAAAGGGAACATTATGTGTCACACATTCATACATAATTCCTTTTGTCAATACCCCTTTCTCCACAGCCCCAGCAATGCTGCCATAACGACGGATGGTATTAATTACCTTGAGATGGTGGCGGTGTCCACCTCGTACCGGGACACCTCGTTTCATATCCACGCCCAGAGAGGTTCCCATCAGGGATTGCTCAATATCATGAACCGCGATCGCATTACCGCCCAACAACGCCTGCACATACCCTTGGCGAATCAGACGGGATAAATGTTGAGAACCGCCCGTGTGAATCACCACCGGACCAGCAGTAACAATTACTTTACCGCCTTGATCGCGAATTTGGCGCAATTCCCAGGCAATTTGCTCGACAATTAATTCCACCCGGCGTTCACTAGAAACGCCAGCGCCCATGAAGCTAAATTCTTCACTCCCACGCTGTTCACGGGTTTTCGGCTTGTGAACCGTGCGGATTCCTTCCACACCGACAACTACCTGTTCATCGACTTCGAGATCCCGTAAGATTTTACAGCGAGCGATCGGCTGAGAATCAATCTGGGTGATCGCAATTGCCCCATCCATGCGCTGGTTTTGGACTTTCACCCACTCACCCTTAATCCGGACTTCTGTGGGGTAAATCGTGGAGACATAAAAGTCATCCGGCGCTACACCCGATTGAATCACAGGTTCAAGATTAGCGTCACATTCTTCTTGAACGGGAGAGAAAGCCCCCAACTCAATCAGTTGGCTCATCACCTCTTCCATCACATCATGGGAAGGTGCAGAGACGCGAATCTCAGCGCTGGAGGTACTTTGCCGTTGGACACCCAAATCGAAGTTGAGAACTTGGAAGCTACCGCCAGTTTCCACAATCAGATCTAACGCCCGACTGATCAAGCCAGAATCTAACAAATGTCCTTCTAGGCGAATGGTGCGACTTTCTACCTGGACATTCGCATGGAGTTCAGTACGAACCGGTTCAGTTACCCGCAGGGTCAAACATTTCGCCGCGCCACCTGCTTTGAGGAATTCCGTTAGCGGGGTTTCAACCACTCTAAACCCTGCCTCAGCCAACCGTTGCTTCAGGCGATCGCTAGCTTTGTTCATCACCACAACTTGGTCAACATTCACCGCATTGCAGGCGAAGTTCACCGCATCGGCTTCTTCCAAAGCGATACGTTTTTCTGGTGCGACTCGCATCTCAATTAAGCGATTGGAGTAGGCATCAAAGGCGGGGGGATAATAGAGTAAATAGCCGCCCGTCAGGGGACAGAAACAGGTATCTAAGTGATAGAAGCGCTCATCAGTGAGTCGCAGGGAGACGACTTCAATATCCAGCCATTTTGCCAGATAGGGGTGAGAATCCAATTCCGAACGGAAGCCATAACCCGCCCATAACCAGCGCCCTTCCCGATCCAGGAGGGCATCCCCTGCACCTTCAAAGGGGAGTTCTTTAGGGAGTTCGTAGACAGTGTAGCCTTGGGCTTCAAACCACTCCTTGAAATGGGGTTCCTCTCCCTGGCGTTCTTTGTGCAAGAACCGACTCAGGACAACATTTTTACCCAAAACCAGCCCCGCATTTGCCGTAAACACCATATCGGGCCACCCTTTTTCAGGGTTCACCAAATCCACGATCGCATGATCTTTGAGGACATGGTGCAACTTGTACCACTGTTCGACGGCGCGATCGCGCGAGGACTTATGAATATTCCCTTCCATCCAGGGATTAATCACATAGTCCACATCGTAGTGATCTGGAGCGCACATGAGAAAGCGAATCGAATCAGTCATAATCAATTTCAAATGGGTAGACGCTTACAATAGACCAACTTCCTATCCTATCGGATTTTCCCAGGACAACCCACATTAGGTATAGTGTTGGATTAGGGGAGATGCGATCGCCTCTCCAGTCGTCATACCCAATCGACTTTTGTCAACCCCTTCTGCCCTCTACCCTCTGTCCTCTGCCTTCTACTTTATTCGGTCAATTGCCGATATGCCAACTTCACCGATGGAATATGAGCGCAACCGTTCTAGGGGTTTGGGGTTAACTAACAGTCCGTAAATATGCTGTGGTTCTAGCATCGATTACTGGACTGGTGTGCTATATGAGCGGAATAATGAGTCCTTCCTTTGCTAAAAACGACCCTTCACAAGCACTTTTTACCTCAATGGCAATTTCATCAAGCATATCATCGTTATGATTCGGTTCGTGGTGAAAAATCGCCAGTTGTTTAACCCCGGCGGCTTTGGCGAGTTTTACCCCTTCTTGCCAGGTTGAATGTCCCCAACCCACCTTAGGCGACTTGGGATTGTGGTATTCTTGGTCAGTGTACATGGCATCGTAAATCAGAATATCCGCATCACGAGCTAAATTCAGTACATTTTCATCCAAGTGATCCGGATAATGTTCGGTATCGGTACAGTAGACCGCCGAACGTCCTTGCCACGTTACCCGATACCCCATCGCCCCATTGGGATGATTGAGGGGACTGGTTTTAATGGTAATATCCCCTAGCGTCATGGTATCGCCACAGATTAGGTCATAGAATTTCAAATCCGCCTGAATCTCTCGTTTCGGCACCGGGGAATTCAAATGCAATACCCGTTCTTTGAAATGCTGCTGCATAGACACTCCATCCGGTGCAGCGCCATGAATATGCAACAGATTCCCCTCCAAAAAGGCGGGGTCAAAAAAGGGTACGCCCTGAATATGATCCCAGTGATAATGGGTAAAAAACCAATAGGCTTCAATGGGGAGGTGGGGCTTTAGATGTTTACCCAACATCCGGATACCGGTACCCCCATCAAAAATTAGGCGTTTGTCAGCGATACGCATCTCCACACAGGAGGTGTTACCGCCGTAGCGAATGGTTTCTTTACCGGGGGAGGGAATACTACCCCGCACGCCCCAGAATTGGACAACGAACTCAGAGGAAGGACTGCTTTCCATCGGAATTTTAAGGCTTTAATGTATGGCACTGACCCTGATGACGCAGTAGGTGATCACATAATACTAAGGCGACCATTGCTTCTACCATAGGCACAGCCCTGGGCAAGACGCAAGGGTCGTGACGCCCTTTGGCTGCTAGTATTGTTTCTTCACCGGTACTGGTCACTGTACGCTGTTCTTTTCGTATAGTAGCAGTGGGCTTAAACGCCACTCGCAAAATAATCGATTCTCCGTTGGTGATACCTCCCTGAATGCCGCCAGAACAGTTGGTTGTCGTCCGCACCGTTCCCGTATCATCGAGATAGAATTCATCATTATGTTCAGAACCCGTGAGTAAGGTTCCGGCAAAGCCAGATCCAATCTCAAAGCCTTTGCTAGCAGGTAGGGACATCACCCCTTTAGCGAGATCCGCTTCTAGCTTATCAAAGACGGGTTCTCCTAGTCCTTTTGGCACATTGCGGGCGACACATTCGACTACCCCACCAATGGAATCCCCTTCACGCCGGATTAACTCGATTTTTTCTATCATTCGTTGGGCGCATTCACTATCAGGACAACGGACGATATTACTTTCAACCTGTTCCAGGGTGATGGTGTGGGGATCAACGATGCCTTCTAAATCATGAATGCGTTTAACATAGCCAACGATGTCCACATTGGCAACCTGTTTAAGGATTTTTTTCGCGATCGCACCGGCTGCAACTCGACCAATGGTTTCCCGTGCTGAGGAACGTCCACCGCCCTGCCAATTGCGAATCCCATATTTAGCATCATAAGTGGCATCGGCGTGGGATGGGCGATATTTGACCGCCATCTCTGAGTAATCTTGGGGGCGGGTATCTTTGTTGGGGACAAAGATAGAAATGGAAGTACCCAAGGTTTTTCCTTCAAAGACGCCTGAGAGAATTTCACAGGTATCGGTTTCCTTGCGCGGGGTGGTAATCTTGCTTTGTCCCGGACGCCTGCGATCGAGTTCAAACTGAATCTCTGCGGCGGAAATCTCCAATTGGGGTGGACATCCATCAATCACCACACCGACACCGCCGCCGTGGGATTCTCCATAAGTCGTAATCCGAAACAGATGCCCGAAACTATTGCCCATAATGATCGAGATGATGCCGTTAAGATTCTTATGTTAGCAACGATTTAGCCGTTTCCGCCCACCCTACACCCTAGCCCTCATACTTTCCTGTACCCAATCGCTATGGTTCCCACCGTTACGACAATTCCGATTCAGTATCTCGCGTCAGGCGATCGCCTTTCTATCCCAGTCTATAAGTTTATTGGCGCCAACCCTGGGAAAAAGGCATATATTCAAGCCAATCTCCATGGTTCAGAAATTGTTGGCAATGCTGTTATTCACCAACTGATTGAGTTTTTCAGCCACTTAGAGGATAGTCAACTCACTGGAGAAATTTGGCTGGTTCCTGTCTGTAATCCTATCGGCACGAATCAGCGAAATCATTTCTTTGCTACTGGGCGTTTTAATCCCTACGATGGCAAAGATTGGAATCGGATATTTTGGGACTACGAAAAAGAAGAAGAGGATTTAGCTGAGTTTGCTGAAGTTCAGATGCATTACTCTCCTGAAGAAATCCGCAAAAATTATTTGGCACGCATTCAAGCTAGCTTTGAAGAACACAGAAATAAACTCAATTCTCCTAGCGGAATTCCTTTTAGTGAACGCTATCGCTATCAGCTTCAATCCCTCTGTTTAGATGCTAACTATGTGATTGATATTCATAGTTCCACAAATCAGGCGATCGATTATTTGTATTGTTTTCAGAGTCGTGAGGAAAGTGCCAAAGCTTTTCTCTTGGATCGCGGAATTTTAATGAATGAATATGACGGTGATGCCTTTGACGAAGCCTTTATGAAGCCGTGGTTGGCATTGGAGAAGCAATTAGCCGCCTTTGGTAAAGCGATTCAGTTTGATGTCGAGTCTTGGACACTCGAACTGGGTTCGGGGATGGAAATGAATCCCGACTCGGTAAAAAAAGGAGTTCTGGGGATCAAAAATTATCTGGCACAAAAAAAATTACTCAATTGTCCCGATTTGCCCTTAGAGAAGACAACCTCGCAATCGGTGAAATTTACCATAAAAAGTCAAATTAAGCAGTACTATGCTCCAGCCGGGGGGATGATTCAATCACGAGTTCCGTTGGGCAGTCAAATTCAATCCGAGCAGCCTTTGTATCAATTACTGAGTTTTAATCGAGAAGGGGATTTACCTCAAATAATTGACGTTCAGGCTGAATCCGATGGTTGGGTGTTTAGTGTTGCTAAGAATTATGCCGTCAATGAAGGCGAGTATGTTTTATCAATTATGTAGACAAATAAAGATAGATGCTGTTATTGATTTATTGG
>CAKZMA010000765.1 GCA_937127375.1 uncultured Coleofasciculus sp.
GTATCACCTTGTCCTGCCATCATTTCTATTATCCAAACGCCTCCAGGACGCAGGTAATCGGGAGCAGTCCTAATCAGGTGGCGAATGCAGTCTAAACCATCAATTCCCCCGTCCAGTGCCATAAGCGGTTCGTGATCTCGGACTTCTGGCTGTAATTGTTGTAGCTCATCTCTAGGAATATAGGGAGGATTGGATACTATACCACTCAATTGACCTTTGAGTGATGCCAAGGGGGACAACCACGACCCTTGATAAAATTGGATTCTTGACTCAAATCCTAGCTGTTGAGCATTCAGTTGGGCAATCGCGAGGGCATCATGACTGTAATCAACGGCGTGAATTGTCGCACTCCGAAACGCCTCAGCTAATCCTAACGCGATCGCACCACTCCCTGTCCCTAAATCTGCCCACTGTCCAGCATCGAGTTGGGGTGTTGCACTTTGTCCCGTCGCACTAACTGCCAAATCGATTAAATACTCCGTTTCCGGTCGAGGAATCAGAACCGCAGGCGACACCTTCAGCGAAAAACGCCGCCAAGGAGTGATCCCCACTAAATACTGTACAGGCAAGCGATCACAAAGACGCCGCTGCCAGAGTTGAGTAAGAACTGACAGCGGGTAACGTAATTCGATGTGCGATCGCGCCTTAAACGACTCTAGGCGCAGCGATAGAGGGTCAAGTCCTGCGACCTCTTGAAGCAACCAATCTACTTCAGCGACAGGGATATCAGCCTCTACAGCCGACCGACGGGCGTCTAGTCGCCACAGCCAGAGGTCTTGACCCGATACTGCCAATGTCCTAGAGGATGGCTCTGGCGTTGTAGCCATGAGTAATTAACCTGATTCCCTTTAGCCTAATTTAGATCTATTGAGAAGAGGATTGACGCAAAAATTGTAAAGATTCTTGCGAAGGAATGAGTAGAATTTGCTCAAGTTGAGGGTTATCCTGAGTCTGCAATGTATTAATAATACCCTCTAGCGGCACAACCTGGATCTGAACACTCGAAGCCAGGTTAGGCTGTTGTTCCTTAAAGCGGTTGACCAAATTCTGTAACTGCTCTTTGTCAAAGAAAAAGGGAATGACTTGCTGACCCTCTTGTTGAATCGTTAAATACCCTCCTTGTTGACCTCCTTTTGCCACAAACAGAGGGACACCCCGAAATTCTTGCCCTTGACCCAGAAGCTGTTGGGCGGACTGTACTTGCTGCTGCACTGGAATATAGGCAAAATCTAGACCATTCGGTTGGTTTTGACTCTGTTGATCAAGTTGGTAGACTTCTGCTAATGATACAGGCACGACCCGGACTTGGTTACCCAACTCAGGCTTTTCCTGCTTCAATCGTTCCACAAAGGCTTCTGCATCCCTCTGGCTAATAAAGACGCCTGCAACTGCTTCATTCTGATTGTTCTGATTAGGAATAGAGGCGACTAAGGGTGAGCCTTCTCCATCAGTAACCGTAAATACAGGTACGGTTTGTAACTTTTCCATCACCTGCTGTTCTGTCAAAGCCAGCGCCCGCAGATTTCCACCAAAAAAGGAGCCTAGGAGAGTAGTCCCCACTAAGCCTAATGTTGCACTCCAGCGAACTAATGATTTCATACAATTGCCTCTTGAATTCTCGCGTACTACCTCATTAAAACTAGGATACCGCTCTCACTTGATCATGACATCTTTCTCGTGAATTGAAGAAATCGCTTGAAATCGTAAGATGGAGTCTATCCATCTTGAGCTAGGCTGTTTTCCTGGCACTATCGATAGTTACGATTGACGTTTAGCTGTCACGAGTGACGAGAGTTGAGTCAGGTAAACCTGAACTTTCCCAGTCCTGTCTGAGTTAAGAAAACTGACTGGGTTCAATTCCCTAGAGTTCCGCTTGTTGAAGATTTGGGTTAATGTTAAGCTGTTAAGTTAACCAAAAATGGCGGGTTTAAAATCCTCTTCCCCAAAAGATATAGATACCATTAAAAGCATCAACTGTGAACAGGGGGCGTTTCCTCACACAACGAAAGTCTATAGACTTCCACGCCAGTCCCTTTGTTTTAATTTGTTCTAATTTAATTTGTTCTAATTTAATTTGTTCTAATTTAATTTGTTCTAATTTAATTTGTTCTAAAAAATCGGGATGACAGGATTTGAACCTGCGACATCCTGCTCCCAAAGCAGGCGCGCTACCAAGCTGCGCTACATCCCGATGCATATCTTGATAATATACCTTCGCGTCCAATTTGCCCAGTCTCAATCGCACAAAAATTAGTCGGGATACCAGAACATGCCTTTGATGCCTTCGGGATCAGCCATAAATCCCATTTGCCGATAAAAATTGACCACTTGGGGATCGGCAAAGAGAGTGATATTGCTGATATCTTCACTGCGAAGTTTCTTAATGGTGTACTTCATCAACGCCTTACCCAGCCCCTTTCCTTGGAATTGGGGGTGAACCACCACATCCCAAATTGTGGCATTAAAGGCATGGTCAGACGTAGCCCGGGCAAAACCAATCAGACGCCTCGTGTTCCCTCGCTGTTGCCACATGGACACGACGAGGAAACTATATTGAATCGCTTTACGAACTTTCCGCATCGGTCGTCTTGACCAACCCACGGCGTCGCAAAGCTCCTCTAATTCATACAAATCAAATTCTCGATCCGTACTAAATAGGATACGCCCATTATCAGCGCGATCGCCAGACGCAGGAGACTCGCTGAAATTTGAAATGGTATCCCCTTCAAATTTTGTCGATGTCGAAGCAGTGTCAGCACTGCCAAAAAAGCTCTTCCAAAAACCCATGCCGATGTGGCTATAGCATTTTATACTGGTTATCCGTTACACAAGACCTAGCCCAAGCTAATTAAGGCTAGACGTATCTAACGGGTTAGCTTGACGATTATTCAAAACTTTGACGTTTTGAACGGTAGCACTCAGGCTAATGACAAAGGCTTTCAGAAGCCCCACACTGCACTCCATCAAGTCAGTGTGTGGAGTTGTCTCTGATCATGCATAACTTTCGGAGTGACCCCCGGTAGGACAACTTTCACCTGACATGCTTATCGTACCACAATTGGCGCAATACGCTCCGATAACCATTATGACCAAAGCTTGCTCTTGCAGCCAAGTAACAACGTCTTATGTAAACACCCAATTTGACCCTATCCCTACGCTAATCACCTACACTTAAAGTTTGGCTGTCAGTGGCAAATCGTGACTCAGGGCAAGATCTTCTTCAGCTAGACTGAGGCTATTGTGCCGAATTTGTGAGAGATTAACCAGATACGGCAGGTTTTTGCCTTGATGCTGAGCTTGCTGGTCTATCCTAAAAGCTTTTAACCAAAGCGAACGCCTTCTCCCCCTACTTATGGCTGCGGGTCTGAAATCATCAACACTAGAACTGCTGAAGCGCTTCAACCGGGCGTTTCCAGAATTTTATGAGCAGTTTGTCAGTAGTGAGATCCAATTGCAAAACCTGAGACTGGCTTATAAACTCTACAAAACTCGGCGTGTCGTTATTGAGATCAAACCCGAAGGCTCGAAAAGCGCTCTACATTTTGCCTACCGTAACCAGTCGTTTCTCCTCAGCGATATTTTCGGGGTTTTAGCGGCTTATGGACTGACGATTCACAGCCTGAGTCTTCATGGTCAAATCAATCCCCCCATGTTGGTGTTCATCAAGCTAGTCGTATCCCGTGGTAGCAAAGCCCTAACCCCAAAAACAGCCGATAATGTCTGCCGTGCCATTCGGGAGGCGTTGGCGGGACGTTTTGAAGTCGAAGAAATGCTGGCGGTGGAATTTAATCTGGATGCTGGCTTAGAACAAGTCGAAACTGAGTTCTATGTCGATCCAGTATTTCATCTACCCGCCCTGTTAATTGAAGCTGATAACCAGCCGGGATTATTTTATAAGGTAATGTACGCCGTCTGGCAAGAAGACTTACTCGTTGTCAACGCTAACTTACTCGTCTGGCGTGGACGTACCCGCCTTATTCTCTACTTGCTCGGTCCCAATGAAAACTTGATTCCCGAATATTTAGGTCAGAAAATTGCCGAAAGTGTTCGACAGCGATTACTAGGGCGTCGGTTTTGACCCTGAGCGAAGCCGAAGGGAACCTGGTTTGTAAGTAGGTGGATACAATAAAAGAAGAGCGGTAGAGACCGTCATTCGTCATTCGTCATTCGTCATTTGTGATTTGTCAGGGAACAGGAAACAGGGAACAGCTAGGGAGAGTTTTGAGTTAACTTCCCAGCTCCCCCATCTCCCCCAGCTCCCCCAGCTCCCCCAGCTCCCCCATCTCCCCCATCTCCCCCAGCTCCCCCATCACCCCATCACTCTCTTCACCACCTGTCCCAATTCTCGGATAGGATGGATATATGGCAATGATTGAGATTCTAGGGGCTACCCACGCCTACGAATTAACGCCTCCCAAGGCATCCTCTTCCCCAGTTTTGGTCTTTATCCATGGCTGGCTTTTAAGTCGTAACTATTGGCAACCACTGATTGATCGATTAGATGATGATTTTCAATGTTTAGTTTATGATTTGCGGGGATTTGGTGATTCTCAATCCCCAACAGATAAACCACCAAAAACCGAATCGGCTTCGCGGGCTACCACCTCAGGCGGGGCGGGTGCGAAGGATAATGCGGCATTAACATCGGCAGACGTTGATGCCACTCGTTTATCAGCCAGTAACTACAGCCTTGCGGCTTATGCTAGGGACTTGGGTATTCTACTCGAAAAGCTGGATATCGATAACGCTTGGCTGATTGGTCACTCTCTAGGTGGCAGTATTGCCTTGTGGGGCGCATCAGTGGCTTCAGAACGGGTCAAGGGGGTGATTTGTCTGAATGCGGGGGGTGGCATTTATTTAAAAGAAGAGTTTGAACGATTTCGGAATGTAGGGAAACAGTTAGTCAAACGCCGCCCTCAGTGGTTATGTTATCTGCCCTTGATTGATGTACTGTTTACACGGGCACAGGTGGCGCGTCCCCTGGCACGTCGTTGGGGACGACAACGGGTGATTGATTTTGTTGTGGCTCACCCAGAAGCAGCACTGAGGAGTCTCTTGGATTCGACAACCGAGGCTGAGGTTCACCGTTTGCCTCAGATGATTTCACAGCTTCAGCAGCCTGTGTATTTTTTGGCAGGTGCGAATGATAGAGTAATGGCTCCCAAATATGTACGCCATCTGGCTAGCTTCCATAAGCTTTTTCAAAATGGCGGTGCTAATGTGATTGAAATTCCTAATTGTGGTCATCTGGCAATGGTGGAACAACCCGATATTGTAGATACTCAAATTCGCAGGATTTTGGCGGAGTCTGTGAGTTGAGCTTAAGTACAGTTACAAAAACTGTAACAAGTCAGAGGTAAAGATCGAGGGAGGACATACTGGCAACAGGATTACAGGCACAAATCAGTACACGATCGCTTTCTTAGGGATTGGAGTTTCAGAACCAGGCTGGCGTCTGAATTCCTTTCCCTTTCCCTATTTTTCTACTCAAATGCAGCACCATGATCCCAGAGACTATCAGATTCTGTTTCTCTCACTCTTCCTGGTATTGGGTATCGGTACGAGAGATTGGACATTACAGCCTCAGTTTATCGGTGTTGCGATCGCGACTTGTTTGCTGACCCAGTATATCAG
>CAKZMA010000766.1 GCA_937127375.1 uncultured Coleofasciculus sp.
AAACTGGTGAGGAAATTGAGACGAACGCGGTTGGCAAAAACCGTATTTTGTTCAGGACTTTCACGAGTTATGGTTCCCGTTGGGCTAAAGACTGACGGGAACGTCACTTGAGTTCCGTCTCCTACTAAAACATCGGTAACGGCGATGATCACTTCTCCTTGCAGTTTGGTGGTGGTGGAAAACTGATTCGCTTCCAGAGACGCGGTACGATCTTCTAGATTATCCACCCGTGTACCCAGGGTGACTAATTCGGTTTCAAACTCTTGTACCAGCCGTTGCAAAGTGTTTACGTCGTCCTGGTGACCTAAATCCCCTGGGTTTTCCGCGAAGATACGCTCGATTTGCTGCAAGCAAGCATTCAATCCGGCGGCAAATTCATACCGACTCAACGCTCGATTCCCTTGAAATGTGCCATTGGGATAGCCAGCGATACACCCATAGCGCTCAACCAGAGTCCGTAAGGCTTCATACGCCCAGTCTCCAGGGAAAACATCCCGCAGTTGAGACACGGAGTTAACTTGGCTCATGGGATCACCTTCCTCTGGAAAAAGCACCACCGATTCATCGACGTGGAACTGAACACTGGACATGGACGGGACTTCACGGATGACTTCTTCCCTTGCTACGGCGGTATCAGCACGACCACACAGCAGGACAACCGCTGAAATACCGACAATCACCTTACCCCGGAACCTGTACATCTGTAGCATTTTCTCCTCCTCACACCTTAGTAGGTGAAAATGAAAATCATTCTGGTATATTTGAGTATGATAATCATTATCACCCAAAAAGGAAATACGGGAAAACCACTACACAAGGCAGAACAGGATGGATCGCGTGATCGGGCAAACAGCACCGTGGTATCGGGCGCTGACGTTAATTGAACGAATCCCAGACTCAGGGACAATCAGGGAAGACTCTGACACAGATGGCTTTAATCAGGACTTAGCCGAACGCAAAATGCAGCGCTGGTGTTCCCAAATCCCCTTTACAAATTCGGCTTATTTTGATCAGCGATTGGCTATTGAGGGAATGACCCGAGAGCAGTTTCGCGATCGCCTCGGTGAATCCGTTGAATCTTTGGTCAAGCGTTTTCCCCATCCACCCCATTGGTTAGAGGAACTCCAGCAGGCGTTTTCTCGCCCAAATTTCACAAATGTTCAGATCGCACCTGTGGCGCAACTCTCTCCTGAGCGAGCAACACTAGGTTTCCTCTACGGGATTAAACCCTTACTGAGTCATGCGATCGCTCGTTTAGATGCCGGAATTGGCGAATTAGAGAAACGTTACCCCACTTTACCCTTTGATCGGCAGACTATTAAGGGACTTTTAGTTGCCAATCTCCCTGATCAGTTGATCACAATGATCAGTCAAACCATGGTATTGGAACTGAATGTGGCTCGGTTACAAGGACAATTATCTGGGGAGACACCAACCGAACGATTGCACAATTTTATCCAAGAATTAGACAATCCAGAGCGAGCCATCGCCCTGCTGCAAGAGTATCCCGTTTTAGCCAGACAATTAGTCATTCACCTGGAACAATGGGTGGACGCCAGCTTAGAATTTTTAGACCGTCTCTGTTCAGATTGGCAGGACATTTGCCAGACGTTCACGCCCCAAACCCATCCAGGGATTTTAGTGCAAGTGCAACAAGGCGCGGGCGACACCCATCGCGGTGGGCGATCGGTCATGATCCTAAAATTTAGCTCCGGGTTTCAGGTGGTTTATAAGCCCAAATCATTAGCCATTGACTGCCATTTTCAAGAACTGCTTCAGTGGCTCAATCAACGCGGGAAGCATCCACCGTTTTTAACTTTAAAAATCATCAATCGGGACACCTATGGATGGGTTGAATTCCTGTCTGCCTCCAGTTGTACCACGCTTGAACAACTTGAGCGATTTTACTGGCGCATGGGCGGTTATTTAGCACTATTCTACGTTTTAGAAGCAACAGATTTTCACCTAGAAAACCTGATTGCCGCTGGCGAACATCCCGTTCCCATCGACTTAGAAACCTTATTCCGTCCCGTGCGAAGCGCCCCCGATTCCCCAGCATTTGTATTGATTGCTAACCGGAAAATGGGTGAGTCTGTAATGGGAGTGGGACTATTACCCCAACGCACTAACATCCAAGAAGCCTCACCAGGAATTGATACCAGTGGAATCGGTGCCATTGGGGGTCAAACTCTGCCCACTCAATCCCCTCAATTAACTGGGATAGGAACCGATGAAATGCGCGTGCGTCGCCAGCCAGGGAGGTTAAATAGAAGTAAAAATCGACCGACGTTGAATGGGGACGTGGTTAATGTTTTAGACTACCAAGAGGCAATAGAAACTGGATTTGCCACGATTTATCGGTTAATTAAAGAACATCAAGAAGACTTTTGTTCTACATGGATAACAACCTTTGCTCAGGACGAAATCCGAGTGGTTTTGCGGGATACTCGACTCTATGGATTATTATTACAAGAGAGTTTTCATCCCGATGTTTTACGGGATGCACTGGATCGCGATCGCCTCTTTGATCGGCTTTGGGTTGATGTCCCGAATCGCCCGTTTCTGGATCAGGTGATTCCCTGGGAGAAAAAAGCTTTATGGCGTGGTGATATTCCCTTGTTTTCAACCCATGTCAATTCGTGTGATTTGTGGAGTGATGGTGAACGAATTACGAACTTTTTTGATCAATCGGGAATTGAACGAGTAGAACGTCGAATTCGACAATTGAGTGAAACCGATTTAGACGAGCAACGTTGGTTTATTCGCACAGCTTTAACGGCGTTAAAACTGGAATCCCAAAACCCTGGGCATTCAAGTTATCATTTAGTAGAACCGGAAACGATTCCAGATCCTAAACAATTGTGCAAACGCTTGTTACAAATAGCCGGAAACATTGCCTCACGATTGGAATCCCTTGCCTTGCACGATAACCATCAAGCCAGTTGGATTGGGTTAGTCTCCGTCAGTCAAGGGTATTGGACGCTTAAACCGCTGAGTTGGGATTTATTTGCCGGAATTTCTGGGATTGCTCTATTTCTGGGTTATTTCGGGGCGATGACTCAAACAGAACGCTATGAAATCTTAGCGCGAGATGCCCTATCTACGGTATTGCGTCAGGTGGAGTTTGATCAAAATTTAATTCGTTCGATTGGGGGATTTAGTGGTTGGGGTGGATTAATTTATACGGTCACTCATTTAGGCAGTTTATGGCAAAATCAGGAGTTATATGATCGTGCCTTGAAATGGGTTAACCAACTGCCTAAGTTAATCGAACAAGACAAACAATTGGATATTGTTTACGGTTCAGCCGGATGTATTATCGCCTTAATGAATCTTTATCGCTGTATTGGTAATGAAGACATTAAAGCTGTTGCTTTACAATGCGGTGAACGTCTTTTGGCTTGTGCCCAACCCATGGAACGAGGCATCGGTTGGGTAACCATTCCCCATAAAAAACCCCTGGGCGGATTTTCTCACGGTGCGGCGGGAATTGCTTTAGCCTTGTTAGAGTTAGCAGCATTTACAGGAGAAGAACGCTACAAAAATGCGGCGGTGGCTGCTTTAGAATATGAGCGAAGTCTCTTTTCGGAACCCGCTAAAAGTTGGCGAAATAGATTACAGGAAGACGAAGAAAATTTTGCCGTGGGGTGGAGTCATGGTGCAACGGGAATAGGTTTGGCTCGCTGGAGAATGAGCGCCTATTTAGATGATCCAGAAATTTACTCAGAAATTGATGCCGCTAGGGAAACAACCCTAAATCGAGGCTTTGGTTACAATCATTCGTTATGCAACGGAGATTTAGGAAACTTAGAATTGCTTTGGCGGGGAAATTTTGGAATAGAAGTGGAAAACGAGTCTCAAGAGTTATGGCATAAACGTTATCTCCAGAAAACGGCTGCTGTTTTGGACAGCCTTGAACAGCAGGGGTGTTACTGTGGTGTACCTGGGGGAACAGAAGTTCTCGGTTTAATGAACGGTTTAGCCGGAATCGGTTATGGCTTACTGCGTTTGGTTCACCCCGATCGCGTTCCTTCGGTTTTAGTTCTCGATCCGCCTATTTCCCGGCATTACCACGTCTAAGACAATGGAGTTAATTCGGTTTGAATAAGATTAAAGTTTCGCGGCGTGACTGATGAAATACCCAGTTGTACTCCAGCACAATGAAGAAGATTGCGGCGCAGCCTGTTTAGCCGCGATCGCTAAATATTATGGTCGGATTTTCTCGATTAATCGGGTTCGAGAAGTCGCCGGTACTGGACCCTTGGGGACTACATTACTCAACCTCAAACAAGGGGCAAAAGCCCTTCGATTCGATCCGAGAGGTGTGAAAGTTCCGATTGAACTCATTGATCAAAAAATAATTCCTTTACCCGGAATTATTCACTGGAACGGTAATCATTGGGTAGTTTTGTACGAACGCAAAGGAAGAAAATACGCGATTGCTGATCCAGCCATTGGGATTCGGTATTTATCGAAAAAAGAGTTACTAACGGGGTGGACTAATGGAGCCATGCTTCTACTCCAACCGCGTCCAGAATTTCCCTCTCAACCGGATGATCGTCATAAAATTGGCAGTTTTCAACGTTTAAGTCAACGCTTCTGGGAAAAACGAGGTCTTTTGGCGGAAGTGTTGCTGATTAACGGGGTTTTTGGCTGTCTATCTCTCACCTCTCCATTTTTACTGCAAATTCTCACCGATGATGTCTTAATTCGCGGTGATGAGCAACTGCTTAATGGTGTGATTATTGCCGTCTTACTGTCGCACTTACTCCGGAGTAGTCTCCGATTTGTCCAGTCTCATTTAATTGCCCATTTTGCTCAAGGTTTAGAGCTTAATTTAGTCCTGGAGTTTTGCCGTTCAATTCTCGGACTTCCTCTGGCGTATTACGAATCTCATCGCAGTGGTGAGGTGGCGAGTCGTTTGCGTGATATTCAAGCGGTTAATCAACTGATTTCTCAAGTGGGGATTTTACTTCCTAGTCAGTTGTTTATTGCCTTGGCATCTCTGGGATTTATGCTCGTTTATAGCCGAAAACTATTGCTGGTGACGTTGGTAATTTCAGCAACCATGACGCTTTCAACGTTAGTGTTTCTTCGCCAACTGAAACAGAAAACCCACAGTCTTCTGGCGTTAACTGCCGAAAACCAAGGGATTTTAGTAGAAACGTTCAAGGGAGCGCTGGTTCTGAAAACTAAAAATGCGGTGCCTCAGTTTTGGGAAGAATTCCAATCTCGATTTGGACGACAGGCAAATTTAAATTTTAAACGATTAAAAATTGCGATTATTAATGCGGTGTTTTCGGGGTTTGTTTTGTTAAGTGGTGAAGGAATTTTGCTGTGGTTTGGCGGTCAGTTGGTTTTTGCCAATCAAATGAGCATCGGACAATTAATTGCGTTTAATGCGCTGAATCGCAATTGTCTAAATTTCATCACCAGTGTTATCGATTTTGTCAACCAATTTGCGTTTACGGAAGCCGCTCTACAGCGGTTAAATGATGTGATTGATGCGACACCGGAGGAGCAAGATAACCTATTTAAACCCCAGGTTAACTTGGCGAACAAGGCTGAAATTGTTTGTAATAATTTAACCTTTCATCATCCCGGTCGAGTTGAACTACTCAACGACTTCTCCCTGACCCTTCCTGGGGGTAAAGCGATCGCTTTAATCGGGAAATCGGGTTGTGGGAAGAGTACGTTGGCAAAACTGTTGGCTGGGTTATATTTTCCGGACTCTGGCACAATTCGTATTGGCGATTACAATCTTGATGACTTGTCTTTAGATTGTCTCAGACAGCAAATTGTTTTGATTCCTCAAGAGGCTCATTTTTGGAGTCGCTCGATTATCGAAAATCTTAGTTTGGGCGATTTACCTGTTGGGTTTTCTGAGATTGTTCAAGCCTGCAAAATTGCTCAAGCTGATGAATTTATTAGTAAACTTCCTAATAAATATCAAACTATTTTAGGTGAGTTTGGAGCCAATCTTTCCGGAGGACAGCGCCAGCGACTGGCGATCGCGCTGGGTATTGTAACGAATCCTCCGATCCTCATCCTTGATGAATCGACGGCTAGCCTTGATCCGGTGAGTGAAGCTGAAGTCCTTGATCGCCTCCTTTGTCATCGTCAAGGTCAAACCACGATTCTGATTAGTCATCGTCCGCGAGTTATTAATCGGGCGGATTGGATTGTACTACTCGACACAGGACGAGTGCAACTCCAAGGGACTCCCTCGGATTTGCTCTCTAAGTCAGGTTCTCACCTAGATTTTTTGACTCCCTGATCAGGTTGGCTGGACATTCATCCCTGTTAACCACGGGATCAGGCTTGACTTTAATATAGTACAAATGTACTTTAACCGCTTAAACAAACTTTGCAGTAAAAATGATAATCATTATCAAAATTAGGTTAATATAGTCTCGCGGCAAAAAAGCCGCTTCAAGACTAGATCAATAGGAGGACGAAAATGTCTCAACTTGATATCATCCGTGCGTGGAAAGATGAAGACTACCGTGCCAGTTTGAGTGCCGAACAACTCAGCCTCTTGCCGGAAAACCCGGCGGGGTTGATTGAACTGAGCGATGAAGATATGTCGTCGCTCTCCGGTGGCTGCACCACCTGCACGGGGACGACTATACCCACGATTCACACTTACAACAGCTCTTGCAAGATTTCGGTTGAACCTGGTGATGGCTTGACCATTGGCTAGGCAACGATGGGTCATGATCGCCCAGTGTTGAGGGCTTAAAACGCCAGCCAAGGTGACTGAGTTGGATTTGGCTGATTTTCTCAAATTCACCTGTGGTGACGGTTTTAAGCCATTGTGTATTGACCCGGAACCCTTTCTGGGTCTTTTCCTAGTTTACACTCCATGATTTCCGAAAGAATACTCAACCGTGACCAATCGGCAAACCTATCAACAGTTAAGAATGCAGATTTTCTGCCTCCCATCAGCCCTTGGCTGAGTTGGGGCGGACTATGTTTAGTCGGCACAGTCGGTGCGGCGTTTACTCTAGCAGCTATTTTCACCTACAACGTCACCGTGAACGCCAGGGCGACAATTCGTCCTTCTGGTGAACAACGCCTCGTACAAGTGGCAATGGAAGGAACAGTTAAAACCATTGAAGTGAAGGAGAACCAGCAAGTTGAACAAGGGGACATTATTGCCACGATTGACGACTCTCGCCTCCAGACGCAAAAGAGTCAACTTCAAAGTAATATTCAACAAAACCAGCGTCAACTGACTCAAATCGATGCCCAGATAATGGCGCTTGATCAGCAGATTATTGCTGAACGCGATCGCACGAAACGCACAGTTGCCTCAGCGCAAGCCGAACTCAGTCGCAGTCAACGGGAGTACCAAGATCAACAAATAACCGCAACAGCCCAAGTCCAAGAAGCCGAAGCCCATTTGAAGCAAGCGCAAGAAGAGTTACAAAGAAGTGAGGCTGAGTTAAACGCCGCCCAAGCTCACTTAAACTCTACGGAAGCCGCGTTAAACGCTGCCAAAGCCAGACGCGATCGCTATCAGCCAATCGCCGAATCTGGCGCTCTTTCTCAGGATCAATTCCAGGAAGTTCAACTTGCTGTGACTCAACAAGAACAAGCCCTAGAAGCCCAAAAAGCCACCATCCTGGCACAAAAAGAAGAGATTGAACGACTCTCATCGGGTGTAGATGCTGCCCAAGCTAGACGAAAAGGGGCATTAGCCGCGCTCAACCCCAGTGAGGCAATGGTGACAATGGCGAAGGAGAAAATTGCCCAAGAACGCGCCACTGGAAAAGCCAGCCTATCTCGATTAAACCAAGAACGAGAGCAGCTCATTCAACGTCGCGGGGAACTCTTGAACCAACTCAGTCGCAACAAGGATGAACTTCAGCAAATTGAAACGGAACTTCAAAACACGATGATCCGCGCCTCAGCCTCTGGTATTATCCAGCAACTGCATCTTCGCAACGTCCAACAAGTTGTCCGTGCCGGAGATGCGATCGCGCAAATTTCCCCCAGTGCAGCACCTTTGGTGATTAAAGCCTTCGTGTCATCTCAAGATATCAGCCAAGTCGAAATGGGTCAACGGGTGCAAATGCGC
>CAKZMA010000767.1 GCA_937127375.1 uncultured Coleofasciculus sp.
ACAATGATTCCCTAAACCCGCCCCTACAATGATTCCCTAAACCCGCCCCTACAATGATTCCCTAAACCCGCCCCTACAATACAATAAGGCATAACTTCTGCCTTCTGCCTTGAAGTCATCTGTCTTGACAACCATGTTAAATAATAAACTTGAACAACTCACCCGCTTATTTGCTCAAATGGATCGGGCATTGATTGCCTATTCTGGAGGAGTGGATAGCACCTTAGTTGCCAAGATTGCTTATCAGGCTTTAGGCGATCGCGCTTTAGCTGTAACCGCCGAATCCCCGTCTCTGCTACCTGAAGAATTGGAAGACGCACGGATTCAAGCGGCGGTAATTGGCATTCCTCATGAATTGGTGCAAACCGATGAAATGAATAATCCCAATTATACGGCGAATCCGGTTAACCGTTGCTATTTTTGCAAAAGTGAACTTCACGACACGCTGAAACCCTTGGCGCTGCAACGGGGTTATCCTTACGTCGTGGATGGCGTCAATGCTGATGACTTGGGGGACTATCGTCCAGGAATTCAAGCCGCGCAAGAACGAGGGGCGCGATCGCCTTTAGCGGAAGTGGGGGTGACAAAAGCGGAAGTGCGCCAACTCTCGCAACAGTTAGGGCTTCCCTGGTGGGATAAACCTGCACAACCTTGTCTAAGTTCTCGCTTTCCTTATGGCGAAGAAATTACGATCGCGAAACTGCAACGGGTAGGGCGGGCAGAAGTTTATTTACGGAAACTAGGGTGGAAAAATTTGCGGGTGCGTTCTCAAGGGGATACCGCACGCATTGAATTATCGCCGGAACAAATTAAAGAATTTGTTTTGACTATGGATTTACCAACCCTGGTATCAGCGTTTCAAGATTTAGGCTTTTTGTATGTCACCCTAGATTTAGAAGGATATCACAGTGGTAAGTTAAATCGGGTCGTGAATCAAGATGATAAAGCAATAGTCTAGGGATAGGTTTAGCCACAATTATAGGGACGGGTTTAGGGACAATTGTAGGGGCGGGTTTAGGGACTAAGGTCAGCTATTGTTAAAATAACGGAACAACAAAACCCGCCCTCCCCACCGATAAATGAACAAAGAAACCCGCCCTCCCCACCAATAAATGAACAAAGAAACCCGTCCTAGCTCACCGATAAATGAACAACAAAACCCGCCCTAGCTTGTCAATGCCCTTGCAATCTGCCGTAAGTGGAGGGCGACCCGACCCAATTGAATGGATACAGTTGTTCATTTATGCAAGCGGGTCGCCCCTACCCGAGTATTTATACATTTGTCGGGTGCTATACAGCATTTTTCAGCACGGGTAGAGACGCGCCATGGCGCGTCTCTACAAATAACCTTATCGTCGTCGCAACACCATCACCGATCGCGCGGTAACTGGAATCGGCTTATCCTCGGTATAGCTAATCTCCTCCTCAACAAAACGAGGCTTGTCAGTGTCAATCACCACCACCCATTCTCTGGCTTGCAATCCTGGAGGGAGCGTAAATTCAATCATCTCATAGTGAGCATTGAAGCAGATGAAGAAACTCTCATCCATGACTCGTTCCCCCTCCACTCCCGGCGTGGCAATTTCTTCACCATTTAAGAAAATACCGATCGCCTTGGTATACCCCGCCATCCATTGATCCTCGGTCATATCGCCGCCATCGGGGTTGAACCAACCAATATCCTTAACGCTAGAACCGTGAATCGCTCGACCGAGAAACCACTTGCGTCGCCGGAATGTGGGATGCTGGCGGCGGAAATAGATCAGTTCACGGGTGAAGTCGAGAAGGGCGGCATTTTCCTCCGGTAAATCCCAATCAAACCAGGAGATGTCACTATCCTGACAGTAGGCATTATTATTGCCCCCTTGCGTTCGCCCAATTTCATCGCCGCCTAGTAGCATGGGGACGCCTTGGGATAACATCAGCGTGACCAAAAAGTTGCGCCGTTGTCTATTCCTTAACTGGAGAATCTCTGGGTCATCAGTTTCGCCTTCCGCCCCACAATTCCAGGAACGGTTATGGCTTTCCCCATCCCGGTTTTCTTCCCCATTTGCCTCGTTATGTTTTTCGTTGTAGCTTACCAGGTCATTCAGGGTAAATCCATCATGGGCGGTAATGAAGTTAATGCTAGCACTGGGTCGTCGTCCGTTGGACTCATACAAGTCAGAACTTCCCGTGAACCGATAGGCAAATTCCGCTAAACTGCTATCTTCACCGCGCCAAAAGTCGCGCACCGTATCCCGATATTGCCCATTCCACTCGGACCATAGCAAAGGGAATTTACCCACTTGATAGCCGCCCATACCCACATCCCAGGGTTCAGCAATCAGCTTCACATTTGAGAGGACTGGATCTTGGTGAATAATATCAAAGAATGCCGCCAGACTATCCACCTCATAGAGTTCTCGCGCCAATGCTGAGGCTAAGTCAAAGCGGAAGCCATCCACATGCATCTCTAGCACCCAATACCGCAAGCTATCCATAATTAGCTTCAGGACTTGGGGATGACGCACATTTAGGGAATTTCCACACCCAGTAAAATCCATGTAGTAGCGAGGATCATCTTCCATGGTGCGGTAGTATGCCACATTGTCAATGCCGCGCAGGGAAAGCGTTGGACCGAGATGATTGCCTTCGCCGGTATGATTGTAAACGACATCCAGAATCACCTCAATGCCCGCTTTATGTAGCGCCTTGACCATTTCCTTAAACTCACGCACCTGTTGCCCTTGAGTGCCACTGGCGCTGTAGTTAGCATGGGGAGCCATATAGTTTATGGAATCATAACCCCAGTAATTCTTTAAATCCTTATCCACTAAATGTCCGGGTTGGGACAAGAAGTGATGCACGGGGAGCAATTCTACCGCTGTAATCCCTAAAGTCTGAAGATACGCGATCGCGGCAGGATGCGCCAGTCCCGCATAAGTTCCGCGTAGAGGTTCGGGGATGTCTGGGTTTAGCTTAGTGAAGCCCCTAACATGGGTTTCGTAAATAATCGTTTCGTGAGCCTGTCGTTGCAGCAGTTCGTCCTCTTCCCAGTCAAAGGACTCATCAACAACCACGGCTTTGGGTACCCGATGAGCATCATCACTTTCAGACAATACCAAGTCCTTTTCTGGATCATCCCACGGATAGCCAAAGATTTCCTCCCCGTAGCCAATCTCGCCATCTAATGCCTTAGCATAAGGGTCAATCAACAGTTTATTGGGATTGAATCGATGACCCTCCTCCGGTGCAAACAGACCATGGACGCGGAAACCGTACCGTTGTCCGGGACCGATACCCGGTAAATAACCATGCCAGACGAAGTTGCTGACTTCTGTCAACTCGAAGCGTGTCTCCTCATCCTGATCATCGAATAAACAAAGCTCGACAGCCGTTGCGTTCTCACTGAACAAGGCAAAGTTTGTGCCTTTACCATCCCAGGTTGCTCCTAAAGGGTAACTTTTACCGGGCCAAACGGGTACATACATGGGTGAACCTCCTTACTCCATCACTATAAAATACTCAAGCTAAAGGCAACCTTTCTCCTAAGCCGTAAGATGGATCTAATTACTTATCGCATTTGCGCCTGATCAGGATCAACCTATAATTTGGCAGATTATTCCCTTCCCTAACAATAGATGCAGTTGATTAGTAATGGGTAGATCAGCCAATCAATTGTTTTGGGGATTGGTAGGGTTAACGACTGCTTTGAGACGTCAAACATCTAACAGAATGGGTCTGCGCTGATGGATGAAACGTTGATTACACCCAATGGTATACGTTTAAACTGTTCAATCACTAATCCTTAATGTCTAAGCAATTCTAACGAACATGACTCTTCCAGACCACTATGTCACATTGATGATTGGTAACTCTCGGCTGCACTGGGCTTGGTTTGCGGGAGATGTTCTCCAAGAGGCTTGGGATACCCAGCATTTCCCAGCAGCAGAGGTGGAATCGATCATCCAACACTGGACATCTGGTCTTTTACCTACCACCATCTTCGGTGAACCTTTCCTTTCTGGTTATTCCTCCAATCCATACCTACCCCTTTATATCGCTTCAGTCATTCCTGAGCAAACTCCATTGTGGCAAACTTATCCAGTTGCCCAGGTTATTACTCTAGAGGATATACCTCTGTTAGGCGTCTATCCCACCTTGGGTATTGATCGCGCCCTCGCTGTGTTAGGGGCGGGGGAAACCTATAATTATCCGGTGCTGGTGATTGATGCGGGTACAGCACTAACCGTTACGGGTGTCGATGATCATCGTCATCTTATCGGCGGCGCTATTTTACCGGGACTCAAATTACAACTTGAATCCTTAGCCCACAACACAGCCGCCTTACCGTCTATCTCACTGAAGCGCCAATTACCCAACCGTTGGGCGATAGATACCTTGACCGCGATTGAAAGTGGCGTTATTTATACTCTATTAGCAGGAATTCGAGAGTTTATTGCCGATTGGTTGCATCGCTTCCCTAATAGCCCAATAGTTTTAACTGGTGGAGACGCTGACTTATTACTCTACTACTTACATAGTCGTTATCCTAAATTTTATCCTGATCTTGTTGCCGATCGCCACTTAATTTTTTGGGGAATTAAATTTGTGGCTATAATGAAGAATCTTGCAGGTTAAGGTGTATAGCCGAAACGATAGGTATTTGGGGAAGACCCTATTGAGCGCAAAGACAACCGCCAAATTCTCTATTGACAACCTATGATTTAAGTTTTGTTTATCTACTTCTTCAAAGAATAATTGAATTAAGTTTTACTAAAAAAAATCTTTATCATTTTTTAGCGATAACTTCACAAAAAAAACACAGGTAATACACTGAATTTATTAGTAAGTCTGGAATACTGGAAATAGGCAAGGGTAAACAGTTAAGAGAATCAAAAAATGTCCTTTTCTAACCAACTCCAGCTACTTGATCTAAAAGATATGGAAGAAAATCTTGAAGAACTCCTTTCTAGATGTCGTCAAATCCGACAGGGTTCAGGCGATGACCAAGACACCGAGGTGCGAAATCAAACCGCTTCTGCTGACCAAGAGTCAGACTCAGACGATACATACTGGAGTTGAGCATTCGGGAGCGCGATCGCATTAGATAAATTAATTGGCAAGCCTTTGAGGAGTGACTTGATTTAGTTTACCTCCAATGCTTGCCTCTAAATTATGCAGATTTTGCACGTTCTGTCAAGTTATTTTACTGAACCGACACTCTAGCTACCATAGAGGGTAATCCTTTGGTCAGGTTCCACCACAACCACTCGGTCAGCCGTAACATTACCCGCGACACCACCAGCAACAGCACCGCCAATGATTTCTTCAATGTCCGCGTCTCCGAAAACTTCACCTAATATTGCCCCACCAGCAGCACCGATACCCGCATCTTCTGCAATTGATCCGGCGGAGGTATCCCGTGGGTCTTTTTGGTCTTCAATCACCTCTGAAGTGGCATCAAGGTTGTAGGTGCGACCATTCATTCTCACGCCTGTCGCCACGTAGCGCAATCCCCCACTTGCTGGTTCATAGCGACCCAGAATTGTTGCACCAGCAGGAATATACATGCCATCGACCGTTGTACCACGGGCAACTTCCAGATTGTACGAATAAGTCCTGTCATTATTCAAATGTAGCGTCTGGCTTT
>CAKZMA010000768.1 GCA_937127375.1 uncultured Coleofasciculus sp.
TTGGGAACAGAGTTAGAACCAAAGCAAATCGCCCCTGAAGGGGAAACATTCGGTAGGGGAACGTGGAAAACTGGGGCGAGACAGTCGAAGTGGCGAGACTTCACCGCCCAGAGATAGTAACGATTTCCCTTTCCCAGGAAAATCAAACCCGGCAGGGGGATATCCAGTGTGAGGGGTTTGTCAGCAAGAATGCAGCAGATTGGGTAGCGGTTAGGGGGAACGAACTTAACCAGCCAATCGCCCTCTGAACCACTACCCCAGCGGATAACACCAGGGGGCAAGAATCCTGAGTCAATGGGCAGATGAGTGAAGGCTTGACGAACGGCAGTAGGGGAGATAAGTTTGGTTATTGTTGCTTCTCCCTCTTGGTATCGGACGATATACTGCCCATCCAGGATGAGCAATTGACATAAGGATTGGTGTTGCCCTGCTGTGTCAGCAAGGGAATTGGCAAGAGTCCATGTATTGATGGAAGGTAGAATTGGCAGTAGGGACGTAGAGGGAGTATTAACAGTTGGTATCATGATTTTTTAGCTTGATTCCAGAGGTCAATGAGCTGCAAATATCGAATCTTATCTTCTTCAATCCAGCTTCTTAGTCGGCTTTCCTTATCCCAGAGATGCAACGCGAGTTTCCACTGTTCGGTTAAAAAGTCCAAGCTTTCCCTTGACCAAGAAAAATATTCCACGCATTCCCAACACGAATCAAGCCAAATACAGTTGGTAGAATGGTCTACAATACTCAGGACTTCGTACAAATAGCTTAAGGGTTCAGGGGCTTGTCGGCAGAGAGTTTCCAGCTTTTCAAAATCCAGTTGTTCTACAGGTAGGACGAAGTTGGGCGTTATGCCAAACTGCTCTTGCCATAACGAAACAGGGAATTCCTGACTTAAAAGGTGGATAAGGAATTGGTGAAATTCATCGAACTCATCAATTCCCCGTTGATACCAATCCAAATCGTGGGGATAAACGGTGATATAAGATAGGCGTTCCTCCAGCGCCTCAACCGATTCCCATTCAAGTCCGATGGGAAAGAGTCGTTCTTCAACTAACCGGAGGAATTCCATTTCTTTGGGACTGTGAGAGCATTGGATAGCATCGGAATACTGTTGGGTACTTGCCGTTGATTGAGTCCACTCAGCCGGAAAGTACTCCCGATACAGCGACAGGAGAATAACTTGTTGCGAAAGCTTTTGTAAGTAGTCCATTCCCTCTTCTAGCGAGAGGGGTATGGAGAATAAATTCAACGATTCGAGGGCTTTAGTGTAGGTGACAATCGGAGTCAAAACCATTCAAAATTCACGGCTTACAATCAGTATCAAAAGCCAAGAATTGGAGTTTTAGCAGGAATGGGTGAAGCTGATTTTAGAGCAGAGGCAACACGTTTGATTTCCGTAGATTCTTTCTCCCCGAATTGAGTAGTATTTTGTAGTGTTGGCTGAAGCAGAATGAGAGTTTCGAGGGTTAATGCGCCTTGGATTTCTAGGGCTTTAAGTTGTACAGCCAAGAGAATCACTGGATTAATGTATTCTGGTGAATCCTTCAGAATCTGAAGGGGAGTGTAAATGTTGCCTTTTGTCCCAGGTCGTTTGACAATTTCAATTAGGGTTTCGCCTTCGTTTTCGGTGCGTTTAAAGGTAGCATTGGCAATATCTGGATAGAAGGGAAGCAGGGTATCCGTGATGGCTTGGTCTGTAGCAGCTTGTTCGGGAGTCAGGATAATTTCCTGACCTTCGAGGAGAATTTTCGGCATGATTAAAATGAGGTTAGAAAAGCGTTAATTGGTGTTGGGCTTCAAGGGATTGGGAATCCGGCAAATGAATAGGTTGAGCTGGGGGTAACTTGCAGGGTTTTGGAGTCGGTTTAACCGTTCTTTGTCGTTGTCCGTCTTCCTGTTTTTGCCGCCACATCTTTCTCTCACTTGCCGCTAATGCTCTTTCTGGCATTTGCGATTGTAGCTCCTCCAGCATCTGTTGAATAACGGGAGGTAGGTTTAGGGAAGATAGTGTTGTTGTCGCCAAAAGTGGCGGGTCGTTCTTGATTCCCACTCCAATGTTTACAAGTCGGTTTTGGTTATCTTCAGAGCTGGGGAGAAGTTCTAAATGAATAATGATTCGGGTTTTCTGGAAGTTGTAACTTTCGTCTGCCGTCGTGTTTTCCTCCAGGGAATGAGAGTCTGGATTGCTATTCTTATCCGCAGGAGAGTTATTAGAAGAGAGAGATTGTCTGGGATGGGCTGGTTTTGACATAACTGAAAATCCTAAAACTCAATATCGCCAAGTAAACTCTCTTCAGATGAGGCGCAGATTTCATCTTCACCGTACCAGTCAATCTCTCTAACAGAAAGTTTGCCTTTATAATTAATCGGCTTGAGTCCGTAGAGCCAGGTTGGGGGTTCATCAAAATCGAAGGGGGGAACTATCTGAGCGGCGACAATGCGATATCGTTGGCAGTCTTGACGGTTTCCTCTAGATTCGTTACGTTTAATAACGTCTTGCAAGTAATTAAATTTGGGATTTTTAAAGTTTGACCAATCCGCGTGGGGAAAAACGCCTATTTCTATGCCAATTTTTCTTTCATAAAGATTCCGTTGGCAGGCAATCTGTTTAACCGTATTTCCATTTGAATTGATAGCTGGATTAACCATTATCCGTTCTCCTTACTTATCAGATATCGAGGGTTTAGATTGGTCAATCTAAAGTCCTAAGGAAAGCTGCCGAAATGAAGGTGTGTTAACCTTAAGCCAGTGCAGTTTCCTGCCAATGGCGAGACCAGCGAGTGGGGTAGTAACGGTGTAGAGTTGGGCAGCTTCTAACGGTTCAATAATGCCTGCGTAATATTGGCGTCCCCCTAAAATGACAAACTCAGCGCCCAAGGGTGCGATCGCTCTCAGTTGATTGATCACCTTGTTGCACCAAGCGCGTCGTTGAAAAGGGCTTAGTTTGTAGGGATTGCACTCGTAGGGTTCAAGAATTTGCTGTGGATGTACAACACCGTGGAGGGCGCTGAGCAGATAAAATTCATTGGCTGTAGCATCGGCGTAACGTCGGGTTGCCTTGAATAGCGGTGAGCAATACAGTTCAATAGCAGGTGCTTTATAGTTGAGCTTTTTCGCCACCCCAGCAATCAGTAAGATCTGACGGTTCGTCTGGGCGTTTCTTTGAGCAGTTACCAGACTTTTGAGATTATGTACAACTCGCCCCAAGTTATTAGGTCTCGTGTTGCAACAGCGGGGTTCGATTCCCAATTTCTTAAGGTGGCGACAGGGATAGCAGTGGCACAGGGGAATAGTAATTCTTTCTTTTTCAGTGCGGTGTCTGACGAGTTTGTCCTCAACCGTTTGCAGGAAATTACCCTGAAAAGCTTCTCTGATATGGGTTGAGCCATCAAATGAGTACACCCTTGGAAGTTGGGCAAAGGCTTTAGCATAGCGTGGGGCGCATAGTCCGAAGATGTGCAGGGAAGTCGAACGGGGGAGTTGGTTAGCAACGGTTTGAATAATAGTTAGGGCGTGGGAGACGTTGCCAATAGTAGCGAGTCCCCCCAATCCGATTAGCTTGTAGCCTAGTTCAACCAAGTCCAAGGCGGCGCGGATTCTTTCAGAAATCGATAATCCATGAGCAACAGCGACAGGAGTTGTATGAGGCAACTGGGTTTTGGCAAGTTTGAAGAAGTTATGGGCGTTAATCCAGTTAAATTCCCTTCTGGCTTCGCGTTGGCAGCGGCTGAGATTGGCGAATAAAATATGGTCGGGTGCAGTGACATAGGTTTCCTGGTTGGGGTGTAAACGTTTTTGGTAAGAGCGAATCGCCCATTGTGCATCAACAATGTCTTGGAAAAGAGTTGGAGTGTCTTGCTTTCGATAAGTCCACGCACCACAATCGCCGAATAAGGGAATAGTAGGATCGGGAAATACGGCGTGCTGATAAGCTAAGGAATATATATAGCCGTAGGGGGTAATCCCAGATCCGATTACGTCCCAAAACCCCAAACGTTTGCCTTGGTATTTGATGAAGTCTCCCTTACCAAATGCCGCAAAAAAACGAGGAGTATTCATTGTTCAAAAAGAGGTGTCATCGCTGGGTAGACGATTGGTGGTAGAGAGGGTTTCGTTCCAGATGATAAATTTCGTTCGCTCATCGGGTTCTAGGGAATCGAGAATTGGCTCAGATGGTTTAGGAAAGTCTAAATTTACGTCTGGGTCAATCAGGGGAAGAGCCGGAAGGTTGAGGAGAATTTCTGTTACTCGTTGGTCGGATAAAGGTTGGGCAGCAAAGGCGTAACTATACCACAGAGAACCATTCTTTGACCTTTGTGGAGACAAAGTAATTTTTGTAACGACAGTGGCTAGATTTTTGACCGAATTTCTGTAGTTTAAAAAAGGGGCTAAAGCATTGGATTTGCCGCTATTTAACAGGGCGTAAGCCCAATTATATTGGAAATCGATAAAGCATAGTCCAATCCACTCTTGGGGCGGCATATGGGGAAAAGGTTCGCCAAAGGTGATAGGAGTGGCGTGGAGGATTATGCCTGTGAGCGTGTTTCCTATTTTTTCTAAATAGGAAGAGTTATTGAGGTTTCTGTAGATGAGTCCAGATTTTCGGTTGAGGCGATATCTGGCAATTTTCATGATTGAGTGCAAGTCGAATAAGGTCAATTTTTTAAGGGATTCATCCACTCTTTCAACCCTGTTCAGGAAGCGTTATCTCCTGATGAGTGGACTGATGCCGTTCAGTTGTGGTCTATCTAGAAAAAATGCTAGCAGCCTTTATTTGTCCAACAGATGTGTGTAGAGCGGAAATCTTCTGCTGTTTGAGAAGGCTTTGTAGGAGGGTCAACGAGAAAGACTCCCCAAGAGATCCACCAAGCTCGGTCAAGCTCTGTAGAGTTCTTAGGGGATTTAACTGCTTCGTTTAGCATTTCTTGACGGAGTTGGCTGATTAAATCAAGTGCCTTTTCTAGTTGGGATAAAACTCTTCGTTGAGTTGCAATCTTTTCGGGATTTCCCAGTAGGGAACGTGCATCTAGCTTCATCCCTACGGTTAGAGGAATAAGAGTGAGATAGTCGGCAACGGCATGATTAAATTGACGAGATTGGGGGTTAGCTAGGTGAAGCGAGACTTGTTGGAGTGCTGGGATTGCTTGGCGTATAGTCTGAGGAGAAATGATACCGAGTTGTGATGTAAATACACCTTGGATGGCATCAAAATTAAGGGAGGTATGGTCAGCAATTTTATCTGCTAATGAAGTAATTTGAGCCAGTTTTTCTTGGAATGTTTTAGCATTATCTCCAAAATAACTCCAGTCTAATTGTTGTAAATTATTGGATTCAACGATAGCTTCTTGATAGCCTTTGCTGAGCTTACTACTAAGGAGATAGGCGAGTTTCTGCTCAGCAACCGTTACAGAGCTACAAGGGTAAACATGGCTTCTGGCTGAATAATTAACTCGTCCATACTCGACGTACAAATTGCCATCGGGCATTAGCCAAGCTTGCCAAAATTTGTTGGCATTGGTCTGTGGGTCTACTTTGATTAAGGATTTGTGAGTAATGGCGAGACTTTTGTCAATCATGAGGGTGCGTTTAATATTAGTTAAATTGAACGCCAGGGCGGTGAAGTCTAATGTTGATGATTCAGAGTTCATAGTTCATGGCTTTTTAATCAACCATGAACCATGAACCGGATTAATTAAACTCAGATGAATCGGGAAAAATGATATTTCGCTCCCAAGAAACCTGACGATCCGTAACTTCTGGATGGGTACTCGTTCGCGGGTCAGGTGCCGCCCAATGAGCTTGTCCAGAACGCACCCACTCTTCTAAAGCTTCGAGTTCTTGAGAGTTAATAAACTGTGGGGGTTTGATGCTCCCTTGGCGGAGCAGTTCTTCCGTAGTTACCTGAGTAGGACGCTGCTGGGCGTAAGCAATACTGGCACAGGATTCAGTGATATTCCGAATCTCAGCACCCGTGAATCCCGCCGAGGCGATCGCTAATCGAGAAATATCCGCTTGACTCAGAGAAAGTTTGTAGTACTGGAGTTGGACTCTCCAGATTTGTTCTCTGGCTTCAGTATTGGGTAAGGGGACATACCAGACGCGGGAGAAGCGCCTCAGCAGTTCCGGCTTAAATCCCCAGGGGCGGTTAGCTGTTGCCGCAACAAAGACGGATGCACTTCGTTCTTGGAACCATTTTAGGAAATAGCCGAACATCCGCTGACTTGTACCGCCATCAGTTTCATTCCCACTACTACCCGGAAACATCTTATCCATCTCGTCAATAAATAAAATGCACGGTGCCATACTCTCAGCCGCCGCGATCGCGTCTCTGAGATTGGATTCAGATCCACCCAAATCCTTGGTCATCAGCTTGCCTGTATCCAGTACAATCACAGGCAATCCCCATTCTTTGGCAAAACACTTCACCGAAAGACTTTTACCTGTACCCCCAACGCCGACAATTAATGCTCCTTTGGGGAATGGGATGTTATAAAGTTCTTGGGCTTCGGGTTCTAGCAAGGGTGTAATTGTTGTCGCCCATTCTTTGAGAAAGGGCAATCCCTGAACTTCCACATCCGGCGCAGGGGCGTATTCAATTCCCCGGATTGCATACTTCCGGGTTTTGAGTTGGTTGACCACCTCAATAGTCGTTTCATCCAGGCGTCCATGGGTGACGGCGCAGTACTGAATAATATCATCAGCCGCCTCTTGTGTCATTCCCAGGAGGGCGCGAACCAATCGCTTATGGTTTTTGGCGTCCAGTTCAACCGGAAACTCCACGCTTTGCCCTCTGGCACTTTTTTGCAGTGCTTGAATTCGGTAGGACAGAATAGTTTCCGTTTCCACCTCAGAGGGAAGGGGATTTTCCAAATCGACCACTAAATCTTCAAAGGCTCTTGGGGTGATGAGGTTGTCATGTAGGATGATAATTCGGTTAGGCGATCGCTTGGCAGCCGTCCAAGAATCGATCGCCAGTCGCACGAGAACGGGATTGGGATTAATCCCACCGACAAAGGGGTACAAGTCTTTAATCAGAAACAGAGTCCGGTTGGGGGAGGAAGACTGGCATTCGGCTTCGATATGTTTGAGTAATGCTTCAACAGGATGTCCTTGTGCTTTATAGTTAGCCGCCGGAGACTTTTTGAAGCCTGTAATTTGACTATTTCTGGTTGT
Organism: uncultured Coleofasciculus sp.; assembly: GCA_937127375.1. Lineage (GTDB taxonomy): Bacteria > Cyanobacteriota > Cyanobacteriia > Cyanobacteriales > Coleofasciculaceae > Coleofasciculus. The sequence continues at coordinate 7,171 of CAKZMA010000768.1, forward strand.
TGGTTCAACTTTCTGAAGCCCTTTGGCTAAATCCCAGATGTAGAACTCAAAGGGTCTATTTCCTGCCAAATCAGCAATGTCACTGGCAATTTTATCCGTGACCGCTAATTCGCAACTGGTGGGACTATTAATCGCGACGGTGGCAATTCCGGCATTGAACAGTCGCCGGATTTCTTGAGTGTCCAGTGCCATATTATTCTCCAATATTGATGTGGTTGGTGAGGGTGACAGAGGAGTCTTGGTAGTATTCCGGTTTAAGGGTGGTGGAGGCAGTTCCTAATTTATCCAAAGCCTGTGTGAGTTTTGTACAAGTCGAACCTTGGGCATTAAGAACTTCCACTTTCAGAGGTTGTCCGGCTTTGAGAGTGATTTGAATTTGAGTTGGGGAGTTCATCATTTGTTCCATTAGTAAAAAAAAGCAAAGGAGATGCAAGGAAGCACCTCCTTCATAGGTGGTTGGACAGGTAGTGAATTACCAAGTAGCCGTAGCTTCAACGGATTCAGTCAAACTGGGTTTTTGGCTAAGGGTAATCCGGGTTGAGCCGTCTTCTAGAGCGGTTTCCGTGTAGTTCCAGAGTTCTGGAGGATAATGGATGTTGATGTAAGCGCGATCGTGGGCAAGTTGCACTTCATCAACAAAGGTATTGACCGGAGAACTATAGCCACCCTTCACGTCTTTAGTAAAGGCTTTCCCTAAAGCATTCTGATTAAAATCCCAAGGGTCAGCTTGGAGTTGAAACCCTCCTTCTTGTTCATCCCAAAGGAAACCTACATCTAACAAAGCCGAGTGAGACGGAGTATTCAAATAGGTGCGCCGAATGACGATTTGTCCATAGGCGATATCGCGGCGGGAATAGTCGCTAATTAACTTGACGGGAGAATCATGAACTTCAAGTTGAGCCTTGATTCCCTTGGCAGCCAGCAGGTTCGTTAGACCTTGGGTGAGAGCTTCCGAGTCAGTTAGTTTTGTGGTAATTGATGAAAAATGAGACATAATTTTTGTCAGCAAAAATTGGCTTACTTTGGGAAAAAACCGAAAAAACAGTCATGGGTAACCAATCACGAATTGCCGTTGAAAATTACCCATTCAGAGCGATCAAGTCCTTCCTCTTGAGCCAGTTCTATGAGTTTTCGCTGTTCTCCCAGCAGTCGCTGGTAGATTTGATCCATTTTTTCTTGGAGCGCTCCTTTGCCCTGGGAATCGAGCTTTTTAGCATCGACTGAGGCAGTTTCTAAGACCTTTTGGATGCGCTCCATGAGTTGTGCTAAGGTGGAAGAACTATTCGGGCTAGCATTGCCAATGAGAACCTGAATCTTTTGCAGATGTTTTTCAATTCGTTTGCGGAATCGAGCCGGCTTTTTACCCGGTTCCCATTGGCTCAAATCTTCGAGCAGTTGAACAGCGAGTTGCTGACCGCCAGCAATGGCAGCTTTTTCGAGACTGGCTTGGAGATTAGAGTCATATTCGGCGATAAATTGAGTAATTCGGTTTAAACAATCGGCTTGTTCTTGGTTGATTTGTTCGGATAAAGCCGGGATAATAACTGGGCGACCAATGATGACTTGTAGGTAATCTTCTAACTCTTCAAAATTGGGGAACTTAGTGATTAATTCAGTGCGGGCTACTTCCCGCTCATCGTCTGTGAGGTTCCATGCCTGGGCGCTGAGGAATTCTTCAATACGACTTTCAAATTCTGCTCGTCCAGATGCATACTTTTGTTTGAGTTCTTGGCGCAGAGAGGGGGCAAGAACGTCTCGAATTTCTATCAGCCGTTGCCAGACTAACGGCGCTAGTTCTATAGTGCAGATATAATCGCCATCATCAAGGGTCATCCAATCTTTAATTGAATCGATTTTACGTCGCAGTTGGGTTGTGGCTTCATCAAGGGCTTTGAAGCAGGAGATTCCCCGCAGTCCGACTTCGGAACGGGTGACTTTTTCTAAGTCAGAGGATGTATGTTCTTCGCCGTCTGTTTTGGCAGTATTCGCTTTGAGAATTTGCTGCCACTTGGGTGCAGTTTTGCGGGTGGTGTTTTTCAGTCCAATTTTGAAGCGGATGCGGGTTTTATTGAGGGCAGATAAGTTGTGTTGTTGGATAGTGGCGTTTTGTAGGAAGGTGGCTTGTTCGACGGTTGCTGGGGTCATAGTCAGTTATTACAAATTGTTTCGCGCTTTTTTGAGCAGTCGCGATAGCATTGGGTAAGTAAAAAGCATCTGATTGAGTGAAGCGAAGGGTAAAAATATAAACGTAAAAAGACGTAAGAATTGGTAAAAATAGACTGACCAACAATCAATCCTTAGCCATCAAAGCCTGGGATGCTGCCTTAATTTGGGCAATAGTATGCGCTCTTTGTTTCATGGCTTGAACACCACTTGGAGGGAATAACTTGCGCGGGAACCCCAAATAATAATTCATCAGTTGCTCGTCGTCTGTGACTTGCCAATATCCATCATTCATCTTAGCGATCGCTGTTACTCTGGTATGATGGTTATGACTGTTGAGCGAACCCAGCACGCCGCCAAAACTTCTTATCCCTTTATTCTGAATTAGCAACCCTCGTTTTAACTGGGCATTGTTCAGCCGTCTCCAAGTGTGGAAAGTTTGTCGAATGGCTCGGATAAAAATTGAGTGACCCAGCCCATTGATACTTTGACCACTTTGTAATAAATTTTGTAAGGATTCTTTTTCTACCATCAACTCCTCCGGATAACTCCCAAAATCCATATACTGGAGGAGCCAATTAATTCTTTTAACCTTGTCAGTTAAACTTTTAAAACTATATT
>CAKZMA010000769.1 GCA_937127375.1 uncultured Coleofasciculus sp.
CGTTCGTAGTGAGCGCTTTAGCGCTTCCGTTCGTAGTGAGCGCTTTAGCGCTTCCACAGTCAGAGATTGACTAGAGATCTTACCAGCAACCTTTCTCACAGGCGCTGAAGTCTAAAGGGCTGGGGATTTTTCCCACCCACGCCATTACCCTTTAGCAATGTAAAGAAACCTTAAAGATTTGTCAAACGCCTTATTTATACAAGCGTCCCCTAATCTGGAGTGACATTCAATCCTAAATTTTCTCTGCACCCAGACGCAGGCGATCGCACATCTTTTCCCCGGCTACCCTACTGGGACGGACAAAGTTGGGACGGACAAACAATGCGAGTCGCTTCCCGATGCCCTCATACACCAGGGAGTGCGGATGGCGAGACTCGAACTCGCAAGGCTTACGCCACACGCCCCTCAAGCGTGCGTGTCTACCGATTCCACCACATCCGCATGGCTAACCCATTATATCAGCTCTTTTGAGAAATTACGACTTCCCGACAATTTTGTTGAAATCCCACGCCGAGAACGTCACCCACGCTTCCCAAAGGATGCCACCAAAGGGGACAATCCCCCTTATCCTACAGAATACGGATATAGCAACGCTGTTTTATGGACTTTGCCAAAATCTTAATTGCCAATCGTGGGGAAATTGCCCTGCGGATTCTCCGAACCTGTGAAGAAATGGGAATTGCCACCGTTGCCGTTCACTCGACCATCGATCAACAAGCCCTCCATGTTCAACTAGCGGATGAAGCTATATGCATCGGTGAAGCGCCTAGTAGCAAAAGTTACCTGAATATTCCCAACATTATTGCCGCCGCCCTGACGCGCAATGCCACCGCCATTCATCCTGGCTATGGTTTTTTGGCAGAAAATGCCCGATTCGCCGAAATTTGCGCCGATCATCAAATCTCTTTTATCGGTCCGTCACCTGAAGCGATGCGGGCGATGGGGGATAAATCCACCGCTAAGGAAACCATGCAACGGGCAGGAGTACCCACCGTACCCGGAAGTGAGGGATTGTTGAGTAGTGAACGAGAAGCCATCACACTTGCCAAAGACATCGGTTATCCGGTGATGATTAAAGCCACAGCCGGAGGTGGTGGACGAGGGATGCGCTTGGTTCCCGATGAGAGTGCGATGAGTCGCCTGTTTCAAGCCGCCCAAGGGGAAGCCGAAGCCGCTTTTGGCAATCCAGGACTTTATCTGGAAAAATTTATCGTCCGTCCCCGCCACATTGAGTTTCAAATTCTTGCCGATAGTCAGGGTAACGTGATTCATCTGGGAGAACGTGACTGTTCCATTCAGCGACGCCATCAGAAACTCTTAGAAGAAGCCCCCAGTCCCGCCTTGACCCCAGAACTGCGAGAAAAAATGGGAACAGCTGCTGTCATGGCTGCCAAGTCGATTAATTATGTTGGGGCGGGTACGGTTGAGTTTCTGCTGGATGCCATGGGTCATTTTTATTTTATGGAAATGAATACCCGCATTCAAGTTGAGCATCCTGTCACCGAGATGATCTCAGGATTGGACTTAATTGCCGAACAGATTCGGATTGCCCAAGGCGAACCCTTGAAACTGACTCAAGACCAAGTAACGCTTAAGGGACATGCGATTGAATGTCGGATTAATGCCGAAGATCCCGATCGCAATTTCCGTCCTCAACCGGGGCGGATTAGTGGGTATCTGCCACCTGGAGGACCCGGCGTGCGGATGGATTCCCATGTGTACACCGATTATGAAATTCCCCCCTATTACGACTCATTAATCGGCAAGTTAATCGTATGGGCACCCAACCGCGATGCCGCAATTCGCCGCATGAAACGCGCCCTGCGCGAATGTGCGATTACGGGTGTTGCCACCACGCTGAGTTTCCACCAAAAAATCTTAGAAACCCCAGCGTTTCTCAGTGGTGATGTTTATACGAATTTTGTTGAGCAAATGATGGCAACCGCCCAATCTTAAAGAGTTAGGGGAAGTCAGTGGATCAGGGTCAGTAATCCTTGCTGACCGACAAGAATCTCCCGCAGTAAGCTAACAATCCCAACCCAAATAATCGGCGTAATATCCACACCCCCAATGGGCGGCACCAGTTTGCGGGTTGGGACTAAAAAAGGTTCGGTGGGCAAAGCGACCAGATTAAAGGGGAAGCGGTTGAGATCGATCTGAGGATACCAGGTCAGGACAATCCGGAAAATGAAGAGTAAGATAGCTAGTCCCAGTAAAGGGCTGAGAATCCATGTTGCCAGTGTCGCAGTATTCATGAGATAAGTCCTAATTTCACAGAAAAGTATGGAAATCAGTTAGCCAGTCTAACGCAAGACTGGGATGAACTACTATCATACTATCAGGGATAGGGTAGGATATCCGTATTCAGATAAGAGCTAGGATGACAATTCAGTTTCAAACACCTGAGTTGTTAACTCTCGAATAACGGGTAAGTCTCTGCTAATGAAATCCTCCCAAGCGGCTTGCACTTTCTGTTTTAATTCATCACTATCAACGATAAAATTTTCGAGTAAATCTTGTTCTGCTTGAGTCATTAAGTAGTCGAAAACAAGAAAACGGCAAGGTGTTAAGTCTCGTAAAGAAGCCTCAAACCCTTACAAATACTGTACTACACCGCGTTATAAAGTGCTATAATCATGTCCACCTCCTTACACGTCTTACTTTAATTGAGTGTAGAAGAATGTCACGTTGAAACCACTACTTTATGTCACCGGAGTCTGAGATCTAAAGTCAATCCAATTCCGTCCCACTCGTTCAGCGACATCAGCCGAATCATAGGGGAGTTGCATCCCAAATACGTCTCCTGTTAAGGTAGTTACCCGGAACTGCCAACAGTGAAGCTTGGAAAAGAAAACAGTGAGTAGGTAACCCCTATACGCTGTAAAAATATGGATATGAGTAATAGCAAGGGTAGATTGAGAAATTGGAATATTC
>CAKZMA010000770.1 GCA_937127375.1 uncultured Coleofasciculus sp.
CCCCAGCTTCCCCAGCTTCCCCTGCTCCCTACCCCACCACAAGACTTATTCAGCAGACCCTACTTCATTAGCTTAAAGTTATGGGTTTTCTCTGCTACAATCCTCTTTGTTCAAAACTTTTGCTGGAAAACTGGCACTGAACCCTACTATTTGCCTGGTGAGGATATCCTGATGTCTAGCTCTGGTTGGCGTAAACCAAACACATTACACTCAATCGCGACGAGAAGATTAGCTGTGTCCAAGCCGACTCTATTTCTGATGAGTAGCCTATTCGTCACTGGGCTGACGATAACCCTAACGCCTGTGGCGGGGGCTAGTCAACCCCAGCTATTTAGCCAGCTACAGCCGGAACAACAGCGGCTGCGTGAGTTACTCCGCCAAGGGCGAGACTTAGTGGATGCGGGAAATTATGCTCAGGCGATCGCAACCTATCAACAAGCGGCTAATCTAGATCGAGATAATGCCAAGATTTTCTCCGGAATCGGTTATCTCCAGGCGCGTCAGGGGAACTTCCGAGAAGCGGCTAGGGCGTATCAACAGGCAATTGCCCTGGAGCCGAATAATGCAGAATTTCAGTATGCTCTCGGTTACAGTTTAGCCAATGCCGAAGAGAATGCAGCAGCAGCAGAGGCTTATCGTCAAGCCCTCAGACTTGAACGTAATCATATTAACTCCTATTGGGGATTAGGCGTTGTCCTCCTGCGTCAAAAGGACTATGACGGAGCCATCCAAGTTTACCGCCAAGTCATCAGTCTTCAACCCAAGAATGCTCAGGCACACCAGTTACTCGGTACCGTTTTTCTCCAGCAGGGGCGTCCCCAAGAGGCGATTAAAGCACTCCAACAAGCCGAATCCTTAGCGCCTCTGGATAGTAATATTCAGCTTACATTGGGCATGGCTTGGTTAACTCAGGGTGATATCGACACCGCACTGAAGGTTTTTGACCGAGCGGCAAAATTAGAACCGAATAATAGTCAAGTTTATCTGCAAATTGGCAAAATCCTCCAAGCTCAAGAAGATTTTGTCGGTGCATTGAAAGCCTTTCAAAGAGCCGTGGCGGTTCAATCAGACTTAGTTGAAGCTCAAGCCGCTATTGGTGATATTTTACTCACCGAGGAAAATTACTTAGAAGCCATTGTCGCCTATCGACGCTTAATTGAAATTGCCCCCCAAGATGCCCAAGCCCACTATAATTTAGGATTAGCATTAAAAGGACGAGAGCGCATAGCAGAAGCGATTACCTCTGTGGAAAAAGCGCGTGATCTCTTCCGGCGTCAGGACAATCGCGATGGAGTCAAGAAAGCCGAATCATTGCTGCGAGATTTAAAGAAAGCGCGACGTTGAACTAAGTTTAATGTCACTGACTTAAGGCTGGTGGGCAATGCCCACCCTACTAGGCTGGCAAGCTTAATTTGATAGATTAGATTCGATTTGTAGTAAGCGATGCGGGTCACATATTCTGTTTGGTTTCCTGTCGTCAACCCAATCTACAACTTATTGCACTATTTTAGCTGTACTACGCTAGTAATAAGTGATGCAAGCGCTGATGGCGCTAAAGCGCAACTACAAACCTAGCTTAAGTGCATTGATATATTGTCTCGAGATTCCTGTACACGTTGCCAAACTTGATCGACTAAATCTGGACGATCTGCATCAAACCATTGAATGTCTGGATACGCCCGAAACCAAGTTCGCTGACGCTTGGCAAATTGTCGCGTATGCACAACTGTTAACGCTTTTGCCTCAGATAAAGATATATCACCCGCTAAATAGTGTTTCATTTCCCGATACCCTAAGGTATCTAAAAGCGGCAAATCCCAGCCATATTTATCCACCAATGTTTTCACCTCTTCTATTAATCCGGCTGTCACCATCATTTCGGTGCGCTGGGTAATACGGCGGGTGAGGGCGTCAGCGTCTTGACATTGCAAACCAATTTGAAGAATGGGATAATTCGGCGGATTTTCCCCTTGCTGCTCGGATATGGGGCGTCCGGTGATGTAAAATACTTCTAATGCCCGTAATGTTCTCACTTGATCATGGGGATGAATTTTCTCAGCCGCAATGGGATCGACTTGTTGTAAAAATCTATAGCATTGAGTTTGACCCAAACCAGAAAGCTGCGATCGCAAGTTTTCATTGGGGGCGACTCTGGGAATCTTTAATCCCCGGACTATGGCTTTAATATACAAGCCCGTACCCCCCACCAGTAATAGGGGCGAATGGAGAGATGTCATCAATTCCTGGGCTTGTTCCTGATAGTCGGCTACGGTTAATGTTTCGGTGGGAGCGCAAATATCAATCAAGTAATGGGGGACTAACTGTCGTTCGGCGACTGAAGTTTTAGCTGTGCCAATATCAAACTCTCGGTAAACTTGACGGGAATCCGCGCTTAATATTACGGTATTTAATCGCTGCGCTAATTCTAACGCCAGCCCCGACTTTCCCGTCGCCGTCGCCCCACATATCACAATCAGTTGGGGATGTTTGTTATAGTTCATTGTTGATTGTTCATTGTTGATTGTTCAT
>CAKZMA010000771.1 GCA_937127375.1 uncultured Coleofasciculus sp.
AACCAGGTTCTTGGGTTAACGCCATTGCGCTTATGGATGACTCACATATTTTTGCTGGCTGTAGAGATCAGGTTTTTAGATTATACCCAATTAAAAGTGAACTTTTGGCTGAAACTTTAAAAGAAAAAATGAAACGAGACATTTCTGAAGAAGAATGGGACAGATATATTGGGAATGACCTCCAATATGATCCCATTTTTGAACAAAGTAAATTTATCGACCAATCACGATGAACAAACGCATCATTATAGTTATCATACTGCTGCTAGGCTCGTCAACTAGTTTGTGGGCACAAACAAGCTGTGAAAGAAGCTTAGATGAAGCCAAAGCAGATTATGCAAATGGAAATCTTTATGCTGTGCCCGGAAAATTAACAGACTGCTTGGAAGACGGCTACACCAAAACGGAAAAGGTAGAAGCCCTACGGTTACTTACTCTTACTTACATTAACATAAATCAACAAGAAAAAGCAAAAGAGACATTAATTAGATTACTGAAACTAAAAACTGACTACCAAGCGGTTAGAAATGTGGATCCTTCTGAACTGTATTCCCTTTACAAAAAAATAGATACGGATATCAAATATTTCATAGGAATAACGCTCGGGACAAACCTCAATAGTGTTAGACCTGTACTTTACAGAAGCGCATTCCCGATAGAAACCACTCATCCACAATACTCAGCAAGAATAGCAACTCCTCAGGTAGGATTTCAATATCTTTACCCCCTAAATAAAAGCTTTATAGTTGGGGCGGAAATACAATTTCAAAACCAACGATACTCCTATAGCGAAAGCTTCGATTATGAGGACAGGAATTCCAACTTTGTCACCTATGACAGCAATAATAATGGCATAAATCTGAATCTCATTTTTCGCTACATGAAAGATTTCTACACCTGCAAGCCATTTGTAGAGCTTGGATCCACGGCACGGACAAATCTGACCTACGACATCATAAATTATACAAATAATTTTGAGCGTGTTGTAGATGAGGAAAATATAATTGAAAGTGAAGAGAATATAAATGAAAGAGTTAGTGTTTATACTCGTCGTTCTACGTTCAATTTTGCACTGAACGCCAATCTGGGTAGCATGATAAAGGTTCGCGAAAACTATGTTGAGATAAAGTTTGGAGTCAGTAATTACTTCAGAAATCATCTAAACAGTAAAGGAAGAGAAGAAGCATATACCACCACATTGCTTGACGGAGGATTCATCAAAGAAGATGATCGCCTAAACCTCCTTTATCAAATTAATTTTACATTTAATATCCCTTTCTTTAATTTCCAATGAGTCGTCGAGAACTTGTCCATATAGCATTTATTATTTTATTGCCCTTAGTTTCTTGCAATCTTGAATCATTACCGAGCGATGAACTTCCGAGTTTTGATAAACTATATGCAGTTTCAGAAAATGTTGAAGCAATAGACTTTATTTCCAAGCCCGATGGAA
>CAKZMA010000772.1 GCA_937127375.1 uncultured Coleofasciculus sp.
GTTGGCAGTTCATTATGAGTTTGTCGCGGTGTCATCGGCTCAAATTTTATATCGAATTTCCCCGAATTCTGCCTCGTTTAATGTTTGGAAAATGGAAGCTGGAAGTTTGCGTGTGCTAGAAAAAGCTTGGGCACAAGCCCCGCCAGCGACGCCTCACCTGAAACGAAAAATCCTGGCAAATCGTTACCAGTATTTGACGTTGAAAGCCTTGGAAGGTAAGTTAGAACGGCGCAAAGGATTCGTGGCGATTCGATTTTTCGGGCAAGCGATTATCCATGACCTGACTTGGCTGCGAAGGGGAAAACTGATGGGAATTATTCTATTAAAAATAGGATTGGCAACGTTATTACCCATAGAACAGGCTCAAGGAATACGAACCCGGTTGAAAACTTTGTTTCGCTCTAAACGTGCATCTGTAAAAACGTAGTCTTTTGTGTTATAATCTGTCCGCCTTTACAGCTATCATTTCGACCTTGCCACCTGACTTGTTCCTTTCTGCCCTCTACCCTGGAGCCTTTTGCTATAAATGTGCTTGAATGGAAGTGAGAATAAAGTTTGACTCATGAATCAGGATAAAGTCCAACAAATTCAAGATGAGGAATATGATTTTCCCTATCATCATATTCCCCATTATAAACAAGTCTTCTCCCAATGCTTTAACTGGTCTTGGGGAATCAATTATGTGGCAACCATTGAATTTCTTCGGGATAAGCTGAAACAGGAGACGTTTGAGTCCTTAGTCGATGTCGGTTGTGGTGACGGCAGACTGGTGAAGGAATTACGCCAAGATTTTCCATCAAAGCGAGTTGAAGGAATTGATTATTCCGAGAAAGCCATCACCTTGGCAAGATTAATGGATAGTCAGGGAAAGTATCATTGTGTGGATATTCTACAGAAAAATTTTAATCAAACCTATAATATTGCTCTTTTAATTGAAGTGTTTGAACATATTCCTCCCGATAAAGGCAATGCTTTTTTAGAAGCGGTGACGCATTTACTGAATCCGGGAGGAATTCTTTGGTTAACGGTTCCTCATAGTAATGTCCCGGTTGAAGCGAAGCATTACAGGCACTTTTCGGTAAAAACCATATCAAGTTGCTTAAGTCCCTACTTTGATATCCTAGAAATAATTCCCTTTGAACGAAAGGGCAAGCGCAAGCAGTTGCTGGATTTACTTCTCGCCAATAAGCTCTTTATTCTCAATAGTGGTCGGTTGAAAAATATTATCTATGATTATTATAAAAAGAATTTGTTTTTTGTGGAAAAAGAAGAGGTTTGTCAACGCCTCTATATCAAGGCAAAATTAAAGCATTAAATTCCTAGAATTAATCAGACAGTCATGAGTTTAATTTCGGTTATTATTCCTGTTTACAATGGTGCCGATACGATAGAAGAGACCATTCAATCGGTTTTCAATCAAACCTTTTCTGATTTTGAACTTATCGTGATCAACGATGGTTCTAAGGATTCTACCCTAGATATTTTATCACAGATAAACGATTCGCGACTCAAGGTATTTTCCTATGCCAATGCCGGTCAACCCGCCAGCCGCAATCGGGGTATTTCCCAGGCAACAGGAGACTATATTTCCTTTCTTGATGCCGATGATCTCTGGTGTGCTGATAAACTGGAAATGCAGTTTCAAGCCTTGCAGGATAATCCGCAAGCGGCGGTGGCGTATAGCTGGACGGATTGGATTGATCAATCGGGTAATGTTTTCCGGAAAGGTCCTCATTTTAATTACAGTGGGGATGTATTAAGTCGGCTATTTTTAAATGATTTTATCGGCAGTGGTTCCAATCCCTTAATCCGCAAACAAGCATCATTGGATGTGGGCAAGTTTGATGAATCATTGAGTAATGCTCATGATTGGGATATGTGGTTACGATTGGCGGCGCGATATCCTTTTGTGGCGGTTCCGTCTGTGCATATTCTCTATCGAATCTCAGCCAACTCGATGTCGTTTAATATTTGGGGGATGGAAGCTTCAAGTTTGCGGGTGATTGACAAAGCGGTAACGAATGCGCCGGATTCTCTGCAAACTCTCAAGCCAATTTCTTTGGGAAATCGGTATAAATATCTGACGGGTAAAGCCTTAGAAGGGAGGTTAGAACGGTCAAGAAGTTGGGCAGCTAGCCAATTTCTCTGGCAAGCGATTCGACATGATCCGTCATTGCTGCGCGGGCGGGTTTTGATGAAAGTGATGATGAAAATTATTCTGGGTGCAATGTTACCCCCACAGACGGCTCAGGTTTTGGTTAGGAAACTGGGTAAATTGGCAGATATACAAGCGTTATACGGCTATATGAAGTTTGAGCCGTCTTAATTTCAAGTTATCCTGGCTCTGGCGATTGTAAATCGCCGCTATACAAACCAAGTCCGCCTGCGCTGACTAACAGAATCAGGACTTACACACAAACACCCCATGGCGCGTCTGTCCCCCTAGGAATGCTGATTTAGATGCCAATTTGCGTAGTGATAGTGTGTAGGATGGGTAAGATTTATAACCCTTTAAATCCTGATATTATTGTTTGTTGCTCTTGCCCACCACACAGTAACGTGGGCTTTCTTCCCCGTGCAGCAATATCTCAGGTATTGGTGGGTTAGGTTGGACAGGTCATTGAGTGGTTATTGTGCGAATGGAGTACCCGCCTAACCCACCCTACATTATGATGGAGAACGGACTATAATCTGGAGGATTACTCATGTCGCGCCAATGCCAACTCACAGGGAAAAAGGCGAATAATGCCTACGCGATTTCTCACTCTCACCGCCGCACGAAGAAGCTGCAACAAGCTAATCTGCAATGGAAGCGGGTTTGGTGGCAAGAGGGAAATCGTTGGGTGAAACTGAGACTTTCGACGAAGGCGATTAAAACCCTCGAGAAGAAGGGATTGCAAGCCATGGCAAAAGAGGCAGGGATTAATCTGAATAATTATTAACTTCTGCCTTCCCCCCTTTCAAAGGGGGGCAAGGGGGGATAAACTGTGCGAATACCCCGCTAATTAAGTTAAGATAGTGGAAGAAATTTTACGGTTCAATCGAACGCCAGGCTTGTGTCCGTAAAGTTTCCGGGCGTACCGGAAATCCAACAGCCATCGATAAATCAGGAAAAGGGTGATCGGTTTTTTGGTCAACGTGGGTAGAGTAAGGACAGGAGCTTGCTAGCTAAGGGGTTTGCTAAATTTAACTCGTTCGGTGAGAAGTCTCCCACTATACCCGAAGGGTTAGCGGCGAGATGAATCGCTCTAAATAGTATTTTCTGCCTTGGAAGGGCGGCTGCGCGGGTTCTCCCCTTGAGGAGATAAAGGCTGGACATCAGCCAGAGATGCGAAGTAAGACCAATACATCTTTATGGTGTGGCGGCATTGGCAAATGAGACGAGAAGCCTACACCAAGCTAACGCTATGGTGTAGGTAGTTCACACTAGAGTATCAGGCAGGACTGGTGGTTGAGTCTGGCTGCATGATAAATCTACCAGCAGAGGGAACATAAGGCTCAATCTTTATCTCAAACTTACAGGTAGGGATGGGGCTAATCCGGAACACTTGATAGTTGAAGGACTGCTGGTTTAGCGCCCTGCCTGAAAACGACTCACTAGGATTGTCACCCTAGGTCTTCATCATTTAATTCTTAACCGTCCCAGTTTGACAGGAAATCTGCCATGTCAATCCCGAAAAAGCTAATCAACGTACTCCAACGTCTGTGTCACCAAACCGTGAAGCTAATCCAATCAGTCAATAAACGGGTGATGAGTTTGCTGTTGCGTCGCTTAATGAGGCTGCGCCATCAGCTACGTCCCGGCAATAGCGGGTTTGTGCTGCCTACCGTGGTAATGGTGATCATTGTGGTGACACTGTTGAGTACGGCGATTGTCTTTCGTTCCTTTGACCGGGCGAAAAATGCCCAGAATGTCCGGGTGAATCAGCGAGTCATGGCAGCCGCTGCTCCAGCAATTGAACGCGCCCAGGCAAAAATTCAGGCGTTGTTGGCAGATCCCACCCTTCCGAGAGGAACACCCACTGACCAGGCATTGTACCAGGCGATGACAGGCAGTCTGAATCAGTATACTTTGGGAGATGAAACACCGCTGAGACTGGAGAAGGAATTTAATGGACAGTCAGGCATTCAAAGCTCTCTGACAGAAGAGTTAAACAATTTGGAATCCCTAGACACCGCATGGAGATTTCCTGTTGATACGGATAATAATGGAGATTTTGATAGCTATACGCTTTACGGGCTTTACTTTCGGAATCCAACCCCAGGAACTGAGCGAGACAGAAGCCCCCTGGAAGCCCGGAGTACGCCCATGGACAATGCTACAGCCGGGAATGCTTGCGGAACGGGGACGTCAGCGAGTTTAGTTGGGAATACGGGGTGGTATAAAACATCGGATGGAAATCTGCAGAAAAGTTTCTTTGTTTTTGCGGCAACAGTACCGATTGAGAATCCTCCGACTGGCAATTACGAAAAGTATAAGGGTAATCAAGGCTTTGCCGCACTAGAGTACCAACAAGACCAAGCCCGTATTCCCCTGACGAACAATGCGGTTGTCTATCAAGATGACTTGGAGATCACACCGGGTTCTGGGATTAAACTCAATGGGCGGATCATGACTAACGGCAACTTTTTTGTCGGTCAAAACAGTGCAGATGTTCGTTTCTTTCAGGTCAGTAGCATCAACTCTTGCTTCTACAACGAGGACAATGGCAAGATTACGGTAGGCGGTAATTTAAAAGTTGGTAGCGTCAACCCCACGGGGGCTAGTGGCGATGTAACGGTGGATTTGTTCAAAGTTGGACAAAAACCGACTGGCGGCAACTTAAGCGATACTGAGTCATCGGTGTCCAACACAGCACCTGAAACCAGCTACAACAGCAAAGCCTATGCCGCCCGGATCAACGATCTGGTCACCAAAGCTGTAGGTCAAAACAAAATACCTGATGAAGTTACCCAAAAAATCAGCCTGAATCAGAGTCTGACTCAGCAAGAAGCGCTTCAACCTTACTTTGAACAGCGAACTCGTCAGGTACCCTTTGCTGAAGTCCCAGACACTAATCCTGATCCGTTGACAGGTACAGGATTGCAAGGAACAGTAGCCGATAATGATATCCGACCCCCGGACAATTGGATTTATCCAGCTAACCTGACTACGGGTGCGAGTAATACGGGTCTAACCCTGAATAAGGCTCAGCCACCAGCGACAGACCCAGATCTCAGAGGTGCTGATGAAGAGAAACTCGGCGATCGCATTCAGGTAGGAAATGGTTTACCGGCTCAGTGGTGGGACCCAGATACCGAGCAGTTTGTTGATTTCTATGATCAAGTTCCCCAACCTGTGGACGGGAGTGGAAGTCAATCGACAACGTGGACAGGGAGCAACGATTATCGCACCCGCATGACCCAGGTTATTCCCCTTTCCGATTTAGGGGACACAGAACGAGATGGGTTCTGGGAACAAAAAGCCGCAGAAGCTCCTGTACAGCCATTGGATGGGGTTGGCGGTTTGCGCGTGGTTACTGGAGCGGGGATTTACTATCCGAGACGGCTTA
>CAKZMA010000773.1 GCA_937127375.1 uncultured Coleofasciculus sp.
CGTTGGTTAAAAAAGTAATTTATCCAATGATTAAGTCGCGACCCGATTTCTTAATTATCGGAGCGCAGAAGGCGGGAACGACTTCACTCTATCGCTACCTGAGTCAGCATCCTCAAATTCTGGAGAATAATACATGGAAAGAAATTCGTTACTTTGACTTACCTGAAAATTATAGTCAAGGTTTGGGTTGGTACTTAGGACATTTCCCCTATAAATTTCGCAAAGGAAACAAACTAACCTGTGATGCTTCACCGAGCTATCTCTACTTTCCGCACATACCTAAGCTGATCAAGCAAGATTTAGGAAATATTAAAATGATTGCTGTACTAAGAGAGCCTGTTTCTCGTGCTTATTCAGCATGGCAGATGTATCGCAGTTTTTCTGATAATTCCAATGAAAACTTAAAAGCCATAGCCGATGAAAGAAGTTTTGCTGAGGCGATTGAACAAGAGCTAAATCCTGAGTCTAATACAGCCAAATACCCTTATGATTATATTGATCGTGGAAAGTATGTTGAGCAGCTAGAAAATTATTATAATTATTTCGACAAAGATAGTATTTTAGTACTGCATATCAATCAATTTCGGGAGGATTTAGGAACAGTGCTAAATTGCGTCTGTGAGTTTATAAATATAGAAAGCTTTTCCAAAGACAAGATAAATGATTTCAATAATCAAAAGCATAATACCGGAAAGTATAAACTTGAAAAAACCCCTGAAGACCAAAATAAAATAGAATTTTTGGAAAGTTATTTTGCTCCATTCAATGAGAAACTCTATACTCTATTAGGTACTCGTTATAGTTGGTAAAATCGAATTATACTATAGAAACTTATTATCAGAGATAGAATAGTAATGCTAATGATAAAAAAAATAATTAAGAAAGTAGTCTATCCAATATATCCAATCATTAAGTCCAGACCAGACTTTTTAGTTATAGGAGTCCAACGCGCTGCAACGACATCACTGTATCGTTATTTAGCTCAGCATCCTCAAATATTAGTCACTCATAAGTTGAGAGAGACGTACTATTTCGACAATCCCGAAAATTATAACAAAGGCTTGGGCTGGTATCTGAGTCATTTTCCTTCTAAACTTGGCAAGGGGAAAAAACTAACCTTTGAATGTTCACCCAGTTATATATACTACCCGCAGATTCCTAAGCTGATCAAACAAGACTTAGGAACTATCAAAACGATTGTCATACTCAGAAATCCTGTGGATCGGGCGTACTCAGCGTGGCAAATGTACCATAGCTATTCTAGCTTACCGCATAAGCATTTACGAGAAAGAGCTGATGACAGGAGTTTTGCTGAAGCGATCAACCAAGAATTGAATCCGGAATCTAACACCGCTAAATACCCCTATAATTACATTAACAGGGGTAAGTACGTTCAGCAGCTAGAAAATTACTATAACTATTTTGATAAGGATAAGATTCTGGTTCTGAACTTTGCTGCCTTTGGCGATTATCTAGGTTCAAGTCTAAATCAAGTCTGTGATTTCTTAAACATCGAAAATTTTTCGCAGGAAGCTATTCAGCAGTTTCAGAAAGAAAAATACGCAGCGGCGAAGTATGTGATAAGTTCTGATGACGATCAAGTCTTGGAACGACTAAAAAATTATTTTGCTCCGTACAATGAAAAATTGTACACCTTATTAGGACATCGATATGACTGGTAAAAATGGGTCGTATATACTCTTGTAATAGATAAACTACTATATCCTAAAGTCCAATACCTAACAGTCGTCATGAATACCGATAATCCATCCTCTTTTATAGATAAACCAATTTTTCTCGTTGGTGCTGAGCGTTCTGGCACAACAGTTCTGAGACTGATGCTCGATCACCATCCTCAGATTGCTTGGTGTTATGAATTTGAATATGTTGTTGATCAAATATCGAATAATGGTGACTTTCCTAAACTTGAAGCGTATTATGAATGGCTAGACACTCATCGCATCTTTCAAGGAACAGGTTTCGAGGTTGATCGTAGCCTGAGCTATCCCCAACTCGCCAACAGTTTGGCTCTCTTAGACTGGTTATGGCAAATTAGCAATTTAAATGAGCTTAAACCCTTAAGTAGCAAAGGCTCTAACAGAATCAAAAGCCTGTTTTATTAGAATTGCTTTTTTAAATCTCCATGATTCTTGCGTAGCAAGGATTATGGAGATTATTTTTTAGTATTTTATCATAGCTAGTCTAAAAGAGCCAACAGTTTTTTGTGCCAAAGACGCGATCGCACGGGAAAACCCCTAGTTGGCGCTACGGTTCACCGCCACTTTGATCGATTACTCCACATTTGGCCCGATGCCCGTTTCATTCATTTGGTTCGTGACGGCAGAGATGTTGCTCGTTCTTGCATTGGTATGGGTTGGGCGGGTAATGTTTGGACAGGGGTAGAACGTTGGATAGAAGCCGAGCATTTGTGGACAAGCCTGAGCAAAAACCTTTCGTCAGACCAGCACATTGAGGTGACCTATGAAACCTTAATTGCAAAACCCGTGGAGACTCTAACCGATCTGTGCAATTTTATCGGCGTACCTTATAGCCCAGCCATGTTGAGTTACCCTCAAACAACCCCCTATAGTCTACCTGATCCAAAATTAATTGGGCAGTGGCGACGCAAACTGTCTGAGCATGAGATTCAGTTAGTGGAATCACGGATTAGCGATATGCTAGTTGAGCGTGGCTACCAACTCAGTGAATTCCCCCAGCTACAGATTCCTCCTGACATGGAGCAAAGACTCCGGTTACAAGACTGGTGGGCGCGTGTACGCTACCGTATCCAACGCTATGGTATTACTCTGTTTCTCTCTGACTATTTGTCACGACGCCTTAAACTCAACCTATGGCAGAAGCTTGTTAAACAGAAGTTGAATACTATTGATAGTTCTAAAATTAAATAATATGATTTTGGGTACAATTATAAATCTAAAGACACATTACTCCCTCTCACTGTATGACTAGCTAACTCCCCACTGCTTGTCATCCCTTGAGGTTTTTATTCGGAATCTATCATCAAACAATAGTCCGATAAACTCGCGTAACATTGATTGAACGCCTTCGTTGCTTTCTCAATTACATTGGGGAGGATGCTAATATCTGCATTTTTATTATTTTTCATAATTTTCCCGGCTTGTATTTTTGAGGAAGGATCACCTACATATTTACGACCGGTTGTTCGTAGGATCTGGTATTGTTCCGAAAATGCATGTTGAACATTTAGGAACTCTTGTAATCTTTTCAAAACCGACTCAGTTTGATGACATAGTTGGTCATAAGTGAGCAAAAAACAACGTTCTTTTTTATCAATCAGTTTTGCATAATTTTCCAGAGATAATAAACGCCCTGTGTAATAGTCTAAAGCTTTTTCTTGATTTAAATTTTGCATCAGCTTGAGCATACTGGCTAGACTAGACTCAGGTTCTCGAATCAAAAAAATAACGAACGTTTTGTCAGACTTAAGAATATCGGAATTATTGATTAAACCATGACCATGAATGCGATCATGAAGAATTTTATCCAAAAGATAGGTTTCAGACACTCTGAACTGGCGTAGGGTGAAATGCACCTCAGCCATCAATTGATAGAAATCCTTCTCTGATGAATATTGGGTAAAAGTCTCACCAAAACCCAAAACTTCTGGATTAGTATTAAGAATATGTGTTAGCAAAGAAGAGCCAGAGCGCATGTGACTCAGGATAAAAAGTTTAAGCGGAGGCTCTTTCCCCTTAAAATGCCATAAATAGTAGTGATAGAGTGACTGTCTCCCCACTTGACTCATGAAGTTACGGAGGTTTGCAGCAATTGCGTATTTTTTTTCCATGACCCCACAGTTGAACGCTATTTTCTTTATTCTTGACTGATGCCCTCACATCAGTCTAGTCACCAGAGAAAGCCGTCGCCAGAAGTCAAAACGTTGAGACCTTCTACGGGAACATCTGTACCAAGCCTCCAACTGGGTGATTTTGTAGCAACTGTTACTTTTAAGCACTTCAGCAGACGGTTTCCATTCCTAGTATTGTATTCTCTAGGCAAAATTTTGGTTGGCGTATTTATCTTGACAAAATCTTTACACTCATTGATTGCCCTCTCGTGTTATACATGTCATTATAGTATAGGCTCCCCCAAACCCATTCTATACTTAATCGAAAAAAACGCAAAAACAAAAAACAAATCATCAGCCATATTAGATTAGAGATGCAGAAATACTTATACATGAAAACCGACCTAGCCCAGAAATTACTCAATCAGAATAATAGTTATTAAACATTCTAAATTCATCACTTAGGGGCGTGAATTAAGTAAGTAGCCAATTTTGTCTAAACTAAAAATGTTAATATTTATTCTACTAAATAGACAATGTTCAAGAAACTAATTAAAAATGGAATTTATCCAATTATTAAGTCACAACCTGACTTTTTAATTATTGGAGCGCAAAAAGCAGGAACAACCGCGTTGTATCGTTATCTGAGCCAACATCCTCAAATTCTAGAGAATAATACATGGAAAGAAATTCACTACTTTGACAAAAGTGAAAACTATGCCCAAGGGTTTGGCTGGTATTTGGGACATTTTCCTTCTAAGTTTCAGAAAAGACGCAAACTGACCTGTGATGCCACACCTAGCTATATCTACTTTCAACATGTTCCTAAAGTGATCAAACAAGATTTAGGGAATATCAAAATGATCGCCGTACTGAGAGACCCTGTTGCTCGCGCCTACTCATCATGGCAGATGCATCACAGTTTTGTCAATAATTCTAATGAAAAGTTGAAAGCGATAGCCGATCAAAGAAGTTTTGCTACAGCGATTGAACAAGAGCTAAATCCTGAGTTTAATCCGGCAAAATCTCCTTATAATTATATCGATAGGGGTAAGTATGTTGAACAGCTAGAAAATTACTACAATTATTTTGATAGAGATAACCTTTTAATATTAAATATTGAGCAATTTCGTGACGATTTAGAATCCGTCCTCAATCGTGTCTGTAATTTTCTCAGTATCGAAAATTTTACTCTAGATAAGATTTATGATTTTTCTAATCAAAAGCATAATGTAGGTAAGTATAAA
This sequence comes from uncultured Coleofasciculus sp., assembly GCA_937127375.1. Taxonomy (GTDB): domain Bacteria; phylum Cyanobacteriota; class Cyanobacteriia; order Cyanobacteriales; family Coleofasciculaceae; genus Coleofasciculus. The sequence continues at coordinate 5,077 of CAKZMA010000773.1, forward strand.
TTCACAAAAACTTCTGATGATGAAGCCAAAATAGAGTTACTGAAAAGTTATTTTGCTCCCTTTAATGAAAAGTTATATACTCTCTTGGGAAGTCGGTATAATTGGTAATAACATAAATATGTTAGGATAAGTTCCTTTGAGAAAGTACAGATCAGGCTAAGAAGTGCGTCAGTGCTACCCTACACCTACTCTGTGTTATACGCTATAGGATAATCCCCCATATTCTTTCTAAAATTAAAGAAGCATTTAGAGTGAAATTACCCTTGGCTTCACCCAAAAGAGCAACTCTGCCATGCCTACTACAACTCAACCTGATCACCCTTACCCCCTACTCGTAGTTATCCTCAACTACCGCACCCCCGCTATGACTATCGATTGCCTCCACTCGGTAGTCAATGACGTTCAATCCTTACCCGGTACTCACGTTGTTGTTACCGACAACGCCTCTGGCGACGGTTCAGTCGAGCAAATCAGCACC